>JAAESJ010000257.1 GCA_024229495.1 Verrucomicrobiaceae bacterium
CCCTGATAGGACACCTCACGGCCCTTGACCTGCTCGGGACCTTGCAAGCGTATGCCACGAAAAGGCGATGGATACATGTTGTGGGTAGAGATCTTGAAGACCTCCTCCATGCCACATTTTTTAGCCAGGGCGATCACCTCCTTCTCCTGCTCCTTGGTGAGTATTGCGCGGGGCACGTAATCCCGCTCCAGCCCATAAGCGGGAATGGCCAACGTGAGAATAAGGAAGGTGAACAAGGTATTTTTCATTTTTGATTGGCGGGTGATGAGGTGGTAGTTGGATCTGCTAATGATAAATCCCGTTACTTAATCAGGATTCCGGAGGTTGGAACGCGGCTGATGCAGGAATCCTTAGGGTATTTACCCGGATAAATCATTAATTTTTCCGCGCTTACCTTATACAAGCGCAATGTCACTTGCATCGTGCCAGGAGCAACGCCCGGCCAATCCGGGCGCGCCATGATTATTCGATCTTCCTGATTCTCAGAAACCCCATTTGGGAGAAGTTAGTGATGAGGAAATTATCAACCACCGTCGTCTGTGCCCCTTGCGCAACAATCCCGTCATCGAGCTCCAGCCAGTCCCCTTCTTTCATGGTCGTTGAATAATCCAGTGCATAATTGGCACCGGGCTGGGAATTGAACACAATCGACAACGATGCTGTCGCCGCATTATAACTGATATCAGTGATTTCAAGGGGAGCCGGTGCCGAGGCCACCTGGTTGGTCAAGCCATAGAGGTGGAAGCTCCCCGGATTTCCCTGCACCACTCCACTGGACTGAACCTCAAAGCGAATAGCAAGGGTGCCTGAGGCATCCGCCGTGTAACGATAGCTCAAATACCACGCCGAATCACGATTCGGCAGGACGGTCGGCAGTTCCTCAGGGTGATCTTCAAAAAACGTGATTGATGAGGAAGCCTGTCCCCCCGCCGTGAAAGTCGCCGTCTGGCCCCTTGACGTCGCGTTGTGCCACTTGCGCATGTAGAGCCGGGTCTCGTAGGTTTGCCCGGGGGTCAATGCGCTGAGAGTAAAGGTCTGGTTTGATCCTGCACCGCCATTTTGGTTGTAGGTGAAGGAGCCGAGCAATCCCTGCAATCCCGGGCCGCTCACCCCGGCGGTTACAGGATTCCAACCACCGTTTCTATCGTTGTGCATGTTCTGCTGTGAGGAAGCACTCCATTCAAAATTCGGCGGGCGCGTTGTCCGGTCAAGCAGGTCAAAAGTCACGCCATTGACTGTCTCGACACCCCCTCCACTGATGGCATGCGTGTAGTCATTGGCAGGATCAATCCCGGAACTGGAGTCATCGGTCAGCGGACCGGTCAGCGCAAAGCCATCGGGCAGGGGCGGGCGGTCATCGGAGTCGTGGGGATCACTGCCGGCGGCGACTTCCTCGCCGTCAGGCGCACCGTCACCATCCGTATCGGAATTGGTAGGATCTGTCCCCGTATCGCTCGCACCGGCAAACGCACCGGTGTTGGTCTCGGCAAGGTCACTGAGGCCATCGCCGTCGGTGTCAGCCTTGGCAGGATCCGTCGCAGGACGCGACCCCACACCGGCAATTTCATCACCGTCATCGAGCCCGTCACCATCACTGTCGGCATTGTTCGGGTCGGTCCGATTCTCAAATTCCTGCAGGTTGGTCAGCCCGTCATTATCCAGGTCATCTGCAGCATTGAGGGCGGTGGCTGACTCGGGATCCGTGTGCTCCACCTCAAAGGCATCCGGCAATCCATCCCCGTCGGCATCCGGCATGACGGCCACCTGATTGGTCAGCCCATAGAGGTGGAAGGTTCCGGCTTCGCCGGGAATCCGGTTTACCTTGAGGTTCAGGATTCCACTCGCCCCGGCCGTGTAGGTGAAGGAAAACGCGTAAGCCTGATTGGATGCAGCCAACCCGGGAGGAACCAGGGATGCATTATCCTCAGAGATCCGGATGGAGTTCTCGAACACGCCATCACCGTCGCCGTCAAAAAGGAAATCCTGCGTACGCGTACCCGCCCCCCACTGCCGCATGTAATAGCGAAAATCATAGGTGACCCCGGGCATCAACCCGGTAAGCTGGATGTCCCCAGTCGTATCGTTGTAAGTCATGTCCCTGAACAGCTCGGAGACAGAACCGGACGTATTGTGGCCTGCATTGCCACCGTGAACATTGGGAATCGTCGAGGAGCCGGTGCCCACCGTGCCGGGAAAGGCACCCCCGCCTCCCTTGGCAAACTCCACCCCGTTGACATTGGCCACCGTGCCGGTGCCGAAATCAATGGCGTGGGTATAGGTATTATCGGCAGTGATATCCGAGTCCGCATCATTGCTGATGGGGATAAATCGAAATGGAGAAGCAAGCGGATCACCGCCGGCAGCAACTTCCACACCATCGGGAAGACCGTCCATGTCCGTATCAGCCTGATCGGGGTTCGTGCCCGTGTCGCTTGCGTCGGTAAACGAACCGGTGTTGGTCTCGGCAAGGTCACTGAGGCCATCACCGTCGGTGTCAGCCTTGGCAGGATTCGTCGCAGGACGCGATCCTGCACCGGCAATTTCATCAGCGTCATTGAGGCCGTCACCATCGGTATCGGCATTGTTCGGGTCAGTCCCACTCTGAAATTCCTCCAGGTTAGTCAGCCCGTCATTATCCAGATCATCGGCAGCATTGAGAGCGGTGGCTGACTCGGGATCCGTGTGCTCCACCTCAAAGGCATCCGGCAACCCATCCCCGTCGGCATCCGCCACATCGACCACCTGGTTGGTCAAGCCATAGAGGTGGAAGGTGCCGCCGGTAATCATGTTTACCTTAAGGTTCAGGGTGCCGCTGGCCCCGGCCGTGTAGGTGTAAGAAAACGCGTAAGCCTGATTGCCTGTCGCCAACCCGGGTGGATCCAAGGCCGCATTATCCTCGGAAATCCTGATGGTTTCAAACGTACCGTCACCGTCACCGTCAAAGAGGAAATCCTGTGTACGCGTACCCGCCCCCCACTGCCGCATGTAATAGCGGAAATCATAGGTGCCCCCGGGCGTCAACCCGGTAAGCTGGATATCTGCGGTTGAGTCGTTGAAAATCATGTCGCCGAACAACCCGGAGACAGAACCGGAGGTATTGTGGCCTCCGTTTCCATTGTGACTGTTGGGTATCGTCGAGGAGCCGGTGCCCACCGTGCCCGAACCTACCGCGCCGGGAAAAACACCCGGGTTTCCATTGGCAAACTGCACCCCGTTGACATTGGCCAGCGGGTTATTACCCGGCTGATTGCCGAAATCAATGGCGTGGGTATACTCAATGTCGGTGCTGATCTGAGAGTCCGCATCATTGCTGATGGGGATAAATTGAAACTCGGCCAACCCATGACTACTGAGTAAAAAATAAACCGGTAGAAGAAAAATGAGGAGTTTTGATTTCATGTCCGCAGAAGGATAACGAATAAACGATATCAAAAACGATAATATAATGTCGTTCTCATACGTATTTAATTCGTCTTTTTACGACAGAATAAAAGGTTCACCTTCGCCTGAAGGTATTTCCCCTAAACAAACCCAAGGTAAGTTCCATTTACGGCGCTTCCTTTTTAATCTCAATCCCATTGGGAAGCAGTGGTTCCCAGAGCTTTTCTGCCTTATTCCACTTTAAATACATCGTTACGGTATCGCCTTTCCCGGGAATTGGGCCGTGCCCCTGAGGACCCGGCAATCGAGGAATGCGCACCACCGGCTGCCACGCCACAATCCGGATTTCCTCGTCCGATTTTGCCCCGGTTCCCTTCGAGATGAATGCCACCTTTATCGTGAGGGTGAATACCTTGTCACGGTGAATCCCGAAGGCTCGTTCAACCCGGGATTTCTGCACCCGGGACTCAATGGCAACAACCTTGCCGGTAACAATCAGTTCCGATTGCTTCTCAAGCTGCTTTAGACTCCGTGGTGCCACAGCGGCCCGGAGATCAACCGCTCCGAAGGCAAGGGCTGCAAGAATGAATGTGATTAATTGTTTCCTCATAAAAAACCACCCGTTAAAGGAGCCGGAATAATCCATTGATGTTCCCGCCAATGACCTGCGTAACCCGGGCGTTGTCGGCAGTCAACTCATCTCAGTGACTGAATTTTCTGGTCATCCGGGAACAGTTTCTTGACCAGCGAGACCAACTCCTGGGATTGGAAAAAACTTGTCCCCACAACCTCGCCGTCCAGGTAATACTGCAACTCCCTGCAACTGAAGCAAACCAAGAGATCCACTTGGACGCTTCCGTCGGTAAAGCGGAAAGCGATCCCGGGACGAAAGCTGCAGTCTGGTGGTTCCTCGTAGCGAACGTAGGTTTTAGGATTGGCTAAAATGGTCGATAATGCGTCCCTTGATTTTTCCGGCATGGTAACCGCCTTCGACAGGATGGCATAGCCGTGCAGATTATCATCATTCTGCACTTCTCTCTCATTCGGATAAGAATCATCCACCCTGAGCACTTCACAGTTTGTGGCTTTCTTTAGATCAGAGGCAAGGGTAAAAGCCGGACCTATCTTATCGTTGGTCCATTGCATGCTCTGCCTGGCATTCCTGCAGGAAGAACAAGCAAAAAGGAAAGCCAAGATGAGAGCGTGGATCATACCAGATGTATTCATGGCGCGCATTTTTTAGTTGAAAGCCTTCCAGCCTCCGCCCATGAGCAACAACCTGCCCGTTGGAGCCTCCGGGTTCCCTTTGGGAGCCTTAAGGGAAATCTTATAGGATTTCCCCTCCTGGGGCGTGAAGATGGTTTTGGCCGTGTAAAGGTCACTCTGGAGTGCACCGACCGAACCCGACCATGTCCAGCGGTTAAGAGACGCACTCTCGGTAAAGATTTCGTTGCCATCCTGATCCGTGAGCGTCATTTCAACCACAAGGCCGCCCGCCTGGAATTCACCCTTCGCTCTCCCTGTCACGGCAAGTGGATGATCGACCCGCAGGTAGCATACGAACTCCACTTGTGGGAGTCCCTTCAGTTCATGAAGTTCAGCAACCGCTTCCTTCAAGTTCACCTGCCCTAAGTCCAGAACGAATCGGAAAATTCCAGACTTGCTCCCGTGGTCGGTAAGCTCTCCATCCCCCGTGTAGTTCAATCCCGGAAAAGCACGATCCTTGCCAAATCTGACCTTTGACTGATCACATGAGGAGACGAACAGCGCGAGGCTGCCCCAAAAAAACAGCTCTCTCAATGTCCTGATTGGAAACAAATTAAGGATCAAGCTCTTCTTCATTATCTTCACTAATCAAGCACGTTAACTGTTTGGACAATCACTCGGTTTTCATATTTAAAAACTGCTCAACTTCAGCAACTAATGGAATCGCCTCCGCCGAGAAAGTCTCCCGGAGCTTCTTCGCCATTTCAAGATGCTTTGCGGCCACGATCCGGTCATCTAAAATTAAGGCCTGCAATGCTCGCAGAACCTCACACAGTTGAAGATAGTCCTTCTAGTTGCGATAGCGCCCCTCACCTGCGTCAGGTCCATAATCAAGCTTACCTTCAGGGTTTACCTTGCTATTTATTCTTGCTTTCGCATAGAGAAGGTCAATTTCTTCATGGCCTTGTTTTGCTTTTCCGCTACGAAGCAATGCCAAAGTGTAGGCCGCCTGCACGTTCCATCCGAAAGGTTCCGTGGGTTTTCCGCGCTTAACTGCCTTATCG
>JAAESJ010000258.1 GCA_024229495.1 Verrucomicrobiaceae bacterium
CAGGACGTGATGCACGATGGCCCGGCAAGGCTGAAGGCCTTCCTCGATGCCATGAAGGCAGAACATCCCGACGCGCTGATCCAGCTCGGCGACTTCGCCTACCCGACAAAGAAAAACGAAGCCGTTAGCAAGGCCTTTGAAAAGGCACACCCCAGGACCCTGCACGTTCTCGGCAACCACGAAATCGATGGCGGACACTCCTTTGATGAAGTCGCCAAGCTCTGGAGCATGAAGGGACGCTACTACACCGAGAACATCAATGGCCTTGACCTGGTCGTTCTTGATGCCAACGAGAAGCCGAAGAACCACAAGGGCGGTTATCCCGCACACATCGGGGAAAAACAGCTTGAGTGGCTCGATAAACAACTGAAAACCCTCAATGGCCCGATCCTTGTCATCAGCCACCAGCCCCTGGCGGGGCCATACAGCATCGACAACGCGGAAGAGGTCCAGGCGCTGCTCAACGCAACTGCCGGCAAGGTGCTGCTGGCGGTCAATGGCCACACCCACATTGACCACGTGGCACGTGCGGGCGAGCTGTCCTACCTGCACGTCAACTCGGCCTCCTATAAATGGGTCGGCGGCTCCTACCGCAATAAGAGCTACCCGGCTGAAATTCACTCCAAGTTCCGCTGGGTCGAGTATACCTGCCCCTACCGCGACAGCCTCTTCACCACCCTCACCATCGACCCATCAAACGGACGCATCGACGTCAAGGGCCGTGAGAGCCGGTGGGTCGGGAAATCCCCCTCCCAACTTGGGATCGCTGACAAACCCGACCGAACCGACGGCAAAGAGATCTGCCCGAAAATCCGCAGTCGACGGATCGGGCTAACCGAAAAGCAACTGGAGATAAAGACATCCGGAAAACCAAAATGAAAAAAACGTTACCGCTCCTCCTTCAGATACTCGTTTTGGGGTGCTCATCCGTAAACGCTGAAATCCAAAAGCCCAACGTCATTCTCTTTCTGGTTGATGACATGGGATTGATGGATACCTCCGTGCCCATGCTTGCCGACAAAAACGGAAAGCCGGAACGCCATCCTCTCAACGACTGGTACCGGACCCCAAACATGGAACGGTTAGCCAGGCAGGGGATTCGGTTCTCCCAATTTTACGCCCAGTCGGTTTGCTCGCCAACAAGGGCATCCATCATGACGGGACAAAACTCGGCCCGTCACCGGGTGACCCAGTTCATTGCGCCCGAGAAGCGCAACAACGGGCCCAAAGGATGGCGTTGGGAAGGCTTGACTCAAAAGGACGTCACTCTCCCTTTGCTCCTACGAAAACAAGGCTATCACACTATTTTTGCCGGCAAGGCCCACTTCGCCCCAACCGGATTCGAAGGCGAGGACCCGACCAAGTTGGGATTCGATATCAACATTGCGGGGTGCTCCTTCGGGCAACCCGGAAGTTATTATGGGGAGGATGGGTATGGGAACCTGAACCCAAAACGTAAAAAGCGGGCCGTACCCGGGCTAGAGAAATATCATAAAACCGACGTCTTCCTCTCCGAAGCAATCACCCTTGAAGCCAAGGTCGCCATTGATCAATCGTTGGAAAATCAAAAGCCTTTCTTCCTCTATATGTCTCACTATGCGGTGCATAGCCCGTTCAATTCGGATCCGCGGTTTGCTTCTAACTACAAAGACTCGAAGAAGCCAAAGAATGCTCAGGCATACGCTACCTTAATCGAAGGAATCGACAAATCCCTTGGTGACCTGATGGATCACGTCGCAAGCAAGGGCGTAGCAGAAAACACTCTAATTCTTTTTGTCGGCGATAACGGATCGGATGCGCCTTTGGGTCCGGTTCACGGATACTCCAGTTCCGTTCCGCTCCGCGGGAAAAAGGGAACCTGCTACGAGGGAGGCATGCGTGTGCCCTTCATCGCGGGCTGGGCCAAACCCGGGAAGAAAAATACTTTTCCCATCGCAAGAGATTCGCTTCACAACGATCAGATCGGAACGGTTATGGATCTCTATTCGACCATACTTGACACCGCGGGGGTAAAGAATCCCTCAAGCCACGTCGTGGACGGGGTGAGTTTGCTCAAGCAATTGTCGGGCAGAGGAAACCCTGACCGGCCTGATCATTTCATGTGTCACTTTCCTCATTCTCATCGCAGTTCCAACTTTACTGCTTTTCGGCAGGGTGATTGGAAATTGATCTACCGATACAAAGGCAGGAAAAAATACGAACTCTACGACTTGGGGAAAGATCCCTTCGAAACCAAAAACCTGGCCGAAAGCGAACGCAGGAAACTGAAGGAAATGACCAAGGCCATGATTGTTCGACTCGAGAAGGAAGGAGCCCTATATCCGTCTGAGGGAGACAAGGAGCTCAAGCCCCTTCTCCCCTGATATTATTTATGAACTCTCACTACAATCGACGCCACTTTCTTCATGGGCCAGCCGAGAAATCAAAATGAAAAAAATCATCATCACCGTTTGTTTCCTGATGGCTTGCTCTGCTCAAGCTGCCAAGCAACCCAATATTGTCTTCTTCTTTGCTGACGACCAGACGTCCAGCTCCCTCGCTTGTTACGGTCATCCTTTAGCCAAGACACCCAACATTGATCGTCTGGCTGCCACAGGCACAAGGTTCTCCAATTCCTGCGTCAGCCAAGCTATCTGCTGGGTCAGTCGCACCACTATCCTGACCGGGCTGACCGGGCGAAGTTACGGCACGCCGGGCAGACGTGACGCCGCTCGCCCGGATGCAGTGAAGGAGCTCTATGTGGATCTGCTTCGCAAAGCCGGTTACCGAACCGGTTTTGCCGGAAAGTGGCATGCCAAGATGCCCAAGGGCTGGAACGCCGCCGAACACTTCGATGTCTTTCAGCCAATCGGTCGAAATCCTTTTTACAAGAAACAACCCGACGGTTCCCTGCGTCATGAAACCGAGCTGATCGTGGATCGCGGCATTGAGTTCCTTGAGAACCAGCCCAAGAACCAACCCTTCGCCCTCAACATGTGGTTCAACGCCTGTCATGCGGAGGATGGGGATCGTCGCCCCGGTATCGGGCATTTCCCCTGGCCCCGGGCAGTCGATGGCCTGTATGAGGAGGATGAGATAGCTCCGCCCCGTTTGAATGATCCCAAGATTTTCGAGAGCCAGCCGCATTTCCTTAAGACCACTATCAACCGGGAACGCTTTTTCTGGCGCTGGAACACCGAAACCAAATACCGCATCAACATGCGGGCCTACCTGCGCATGGTGAGTGGCATCGACAACGCCATTGGTCGCTTCATCAAGGCACTTGAGGCAAAGGGCTTGGCAGATAACACCATCATCGTCTATACCGCCGACAACGGTTACCACATGGGCAACCGCGGATTTGCCGGCAAATGGTCCCATTATGAGGAATCCCTGCGTGTTCCATTGATTATATGGGATCCCCGTGTCTCCAAGTCCGCTCAGGGGCAGGTAGTCGACTATTCGGCCCTGAATCTTGATCTTCCTGCCACCTTCCTGGACTGGGCCGGGGCACCTGTGCCCGGGCGTTACCAGGGTCGCAGCCTCAAGTCCATTGTCTCCACCGGGAAGGTCGACAATTGGCGCAAACAGACTTTTCACGAACACTTTGCAGTGCGTTCACGCATCCCTGCCTTCGAGGGATTGCGCAACGACCGCTACAAATACGTGCGCTACGTTGATGAAAATAATCACGAGTTCCTCCATGACCTGAAGGAAGACCCAGACGAATTGACCAACCTCGCCATGGATTCCAGATATACCGAGACACTTGAGCTATTGCGCAAACGAACCGATCAGCGCGTGGCTGAACTAGGCGGCCCCCTGCTGCCGATGAAAGGCAAGTTGTCTGCCTCTACACCTCCACATCCCGGGGCAGCTGCAATGGTGGCCAATCGCCCGGGAGCAAACGGGTTTTCCAGCCTCATTGGC
>JAAESJ010000259.1 GCA_024229495.1 Verrucomicrobiaceae bacterium
CCACTAGGTCGTTGGTTCGAATCCAACCGCAGGAGCCATAATTCTCAACGGCTTAGGGAGCGATCCCTAAGCCGTTTGGCTTTAGTGCCAACAGTGAGTGCCAACAGTTGCCCTGAAATAGGCCATAAATCCGGTATCCTGTAGCCTGTAACAGGGTGCAGGGTGATATTCATCAACGTGTGGGCGCACCGTCCAACTGCGGGGTGTTTGAGACATTACAGGCTTGGACACGCCACGGGGGGCAGGGGAGTTTTTTGGGTGGGAGCCCTCTATATATATGAGGGCCTGTGAAAAAATTTCCCTTATACCGGCGAAGGGTTCAGTGCTTCTTTGCGTTGTTGAGGATGCTCACGTCGATCTGAACCCCTGCGCCGTTGCCCTTCGCATCGATTCCTAAGTTGCGGCGGATGATCCGGTCGAGCTCCCTGATGGTCTTAGGCGGCGCATGCGGTAAGCAAGCCGGCGATATGGCGAGGTAAGTAAAGAGTCATCAGGGGGTGGGTGCTATCAGTTTACACCTTTTCATGATGCCGGCGCGACTGGCGTTTACCATGAAGGGCCAATAGTGTCATTGCAGGATCCAAGCCTGACAAGTTTCCAGAGATGCAACTTCCTAAAAGGTGACAATGACGCGCAGATAGGTGTAGTCCTGACTGGAAAGCGGACTTGTCATGCGCCGGGTGAGGATTACGGAACCGCCATCGGGAGTTACGGTTTCTGACACCGTGATTAATGTTTCGTCATTTACCCAGTTTCTCAAATCTGTGATGCGCTGCACATCAATACTGATATCATTGGCAGTTAAGCTTTTCTGGTAAGTTATTGTCAGGTAACGTTGGCCATTCAGAGTTATTGTCGAGGCGCTGGGCATAGCCGAGGGGTTGCTGGAACGCGGGTTGGTCCCGAAGCCGTATTCTGCGAGATTGGGGATGCCGTCTTCATCAGCGTCCCC
>JAAESJ010000260.1 GCA_024229495.1 Verrucomicrobiaceae bacterium
CTCATCACCGTCACTGTCGGCAATGAGCGGGTTGGTGGCAGGATCGCCGTTGATCTCCTGGCCATCATTAAGCTCATCGCCATCGCTGTCTGCCAGTGTCGGGTCGGTGTCGTGCTGGTTGATCTCCTCAGAGTCAGAGAGATCATCGCCATCACTGTCGGCAAGCGTCGGGTTGGTGCCGAGGTTGAACTCCTGGCTGTTGGTGAGCCCGTCAGGCTCGGCGTCATCCTCCCCGGACTGTCCCAGATCGGGAAAATGGGCCAACTCCCAGGTGTCTGGAAGTGCGTCACCATCGGAATCATTGGGCAGGTGCAAGCCGTCCTTGAAGGCAATGTAGTCGATCTCCACGGCGGCCTTTTGGTTGGTTGCCGACAATTGCAGCGAAAGATAGGGGTAGGATTCCTCAACGGTGGTTGACAGTTTGATGGTGCGCGCAATGATCGGCACTGTCGAACCGTTGCGGTAGACCCTGAGGTCATAGAGTGAGGTATCCGCAGCATTTTTCTCGGTGGTTACCCAGAACTCATGCCACGCAGTGGGGTCAAGGGCGTGGAAGAAGTAGGAATTGTCATTACTGATGAGCATGCCGTCCTGCTGGTAGCTGCTGTCAGTGCCAGTCATGCCGAGGGCGAAGCTGATGCGTCCGCCGACACCACGCAGGTTGACCATGCCCTTGGCGCCACTGTGGGGGTTGAGGCCATCAGGAGCACTGGGCAGGTCGACGGCGCTTTTTGGCAGGCGTAGCCGGAAGGCGATCGTTGCCCCGTCATCCAGGAAGTCATCGGGGACACCCTCGCCGGAGGCAAGGTCGTGAGTGAGGGCGAAGCGCCGATTGTTGTTGGTGCCGGAAG
>JAAESJ010000261.1 GCA_024229495.1 Verrucomicrobiaceae bacterium
GCAGCATTTCATGGGCAATCAATGGCAGGCTGTCACAGCCGATGTGAATCCTGCGCCGCTGATTTATTCCCTGCCACACCTATCACAGAAAGTGCAGGTCGACGGCATTTTCGGATGGCCTCCGGTTCACGGAGGCAGAGAGATTCTTCCGGCAACCTGGCGCGGTTACCTGAGCGATTTGTATGCCAGGGGAAGGAAGGGGGACCGTTTCATTGCTCCGGTTTTTCCCGGATTCCGTGATATCTATAAGCAGGCGGGAGTCCATGAGAGTTATGGCTTTCTTGATGACAGGGGCGGGGCTACTTTTTCAGAGACCCTTGAGCTGGCCTTGCGTAGCGAGAGCTCGCTCATCCAGATTGCTACATGGAATGATTATGGCGAGGGAACCATCATTGAGCCGACGGTGAAACTCGGGTATCGTTACCTTGAACTCTTGCAGAGGCGTGTTGTGGAAAAGCGAGGAGAAGCATTTCAGTTTACAGCCCGTCACTTGCGCCTTCCCGTGAAGCTTTACCAGTTGCGCAAGCAGCACAAAAATGACGGCAAGGTAATGGAAATGCTGAACGGGGTGTCTGAGTTGCTGTTTTCCTCCAAGTGTGCAGAGGCAATCGGCTTGCTTGGGAAAATAGGCGGGAATGTTCAGCAATCCTGTCCCGAGTAAAAAGAAGCAAGGAAATGAAATGGTTTAGATATATTCTTTTCGCGGGAATCCTGTGGGTTTCGTTGTTGCCGCTGAGTGGTGCGGAGCTCTCAGAGCCTGAGAAGAATTTTGAGGCGCTTTGGAAAACTTTCCATGAGCGATATGCTTTCTTCAAGCTGAGGGGAGTTGACTGGCAGGAGCAATACCGGGTATTCCGCCCCAAGGTGAAGAGCACCACTACCGAGGAGGAGTTGTTCAAGATTCTTTGTGACATGCTCAAGCCGCTCAAGGATGGGCATGTCAACCTTAAGGCAAAAGGGCTGGGTGAGGGGAAGTTCAATGCTGAGGACACGCCGCGTTTTTTCAGGGAGTTTAATACCCGAAAGCTGGAGAGATCCTATCAGTCAATGGTAAGCAAGACCCTGAAGGATCAGGGTTTTGATGAGC
>JAAESJ010000262.1 GCA_024229495.1 Verrucomicrobiaceae bacterium
AGGAAGACCAGATAGCTGTCCACCCCCCGGTCAATGGGCATGATCACGCCGAACACCAGGAAGTAGACGCCGACCTGGAGAAGGGGGTTGAGCACCAGCCATGCGCCGCCCAGCAAGGTGTGGGCGTTCTGGGAGCGCAGGTCGTTGAGCGGCACCTGGACGATGTAGTCCCGGCGGGCCCACAGGTCGCGCAGGTAGATGCCCAGTGGTGTGGGTCGACCGATCGGGAAGAGCCCGTCGGTGGAGGGTTCGGTGGGGGTGGTCATCGATGGAGGGTGTCCCGTCGATCGGGACCGGTGACAGGGTAGGCGGGGCCCGACCGGGGGTGGTTCACCGTCGGTGGTCTCCGTGTAGCACCATCTGTGTCGATGGAACGTGGAACCACCCCCCCTGGAGCACCGGCCGACGGGCCGCTGGTCCACGTGGTGTGGGGAACCAAGGCCGAGGCCATCAAGGTGGCACCGGTGCTGCGCGAGATGGAGCGCCGGGGCTTGCCCTACCGTTTGGTCGAGACCGGCCAGCACGGGGCCTACCTCCCCGGTCTGCGCCGTCGCCTCGGCGTGCGAGAACCCGACGTCCGCCTGGGAGGCGACCGGGACGCCGATTCGTTGCCGGCCGCCGTCCGGTGGGCTCTGCGAATGGCAGGTCTGCTGGTCTCCGGCCGTGGCCTGCGAAACCGGGTGTTCGGGGACCGTGGTGGCGTCTGCCTGGTGCACGGCGACACCCCGTCAACCCTGCTGGCCACCCTCATGGCCAGGCGTGCCGGCCTGCCGGTGGTCCACCTGGAGTCCGGGCTGCGGTCGGGCAGCTTCGGGCATCCGTTCCCCGAGGAGGCCATCCGGGTGCTGGTCATGCGTCGGGCCGCCGTGTGCCTGGCCCCCGATGCCCGTTCGGCAGCCAACCTTGCGGCGATGGGCCTCTCGGAGCGCACGGTGGAGACGTCGGGCAACACGGGCCTGGAGGCCCTGCGCGACGCTCTAGGCGACGTGGAACCCGGGTCAGGGCCGGTGGTGGCCACCATGCACCGGGTCGAGAACCTGCACCGCGCCGACCGGTTCGACGGCTTCTTGGACCTACTGGGTCGGGCCGGGCCGGACGTCACCTTCGCCGTGCACCCGCCCACCGATGGCGTCCTGGCCCGGCGGGGCGGTCGTGCCGCCGTGGAGGCCACCGGGGTGGTCACCACCGACCTGGTGCCCTACGACGAGTTCGTGACCATGCTGGCCGCCGCCCCGTTCGTCATCACCGACGGAGGATCCATCCAGGAGGAGTGCGCCCGCCTGGGCGTACCCACCCTGCTGTGGCGGGACCGCACCGAGCGGCACGACGGCGTGGGGGAGAACGTGCTGGTCAGCCGGTACGACCCGGTCGAGGTGGACGCCTTCCTGGCCGATCCGCAGAAGTGGCGTCGACCTGTCCGGACGGGTGACGAACAGCCGGCCGCCGAGGTGGTCGACGTGCTGGTCCGGATGCTCGACGAGATGCCGGAGGGGAGCTAGCTCCCGGATCGGCCACGGCGTGCCACCACCTCGGCCACCACGGTGATCAGCAGAT
>JAAESJ010000263.1 GCA_024229495.1 Verrucomicrobiaceae bacterium
CTACCGGAAAGTGGACACTAAGCTTTCGGAGTAAATGGCTGCACTTCAAAAAGCATCGCCGAGAAATAAATCCTGCGCAATTCGGAGATCGCAGTTCACCACCTTGATCTTAAACTGACTCACCCCTTTATGATGACACGAGCGACCCGCCGCCACTTTCTGAAGTCCACTGCCGCTGCTTGCATCGGCATCCCCACCCTGATTCCGGCAAGCGCCCTCGGCAAGAACGGGAAAGTCGCCCCCAGCAACCGCGTTGTCTTGGGTGGCATCGGAGTGGGCCGGCGAGGCCAAAAAGTCCTGGAAGGTTTTTTCCGACAAAAGGATGCCCAATTCGTTGCTGTCGCCGATCCACAAAAGGAACGGCGCGAGATCATCAAGCGCCAGACCGACAAACATTATGGAAACAAGGATTGCGCCATTTACGACGATATGTCCGGCATTCTGGAAAGGGATGACATTGATGCCGTCCTCGTCACCACTGGAGATCGATGGCATGCCACAGCATCCATCTATGCTGCTCGCGCAGGCAAGGATATCTATTGCGAAAAGCCCTGTGCAATGAACATCCAGGAATGCCAAGAGCTGGATGACAACATCAAGAAGCACGGAAGAGTTTTCCAGGCAGGAACGCAGCGTCGTAGTGTTCCCAACTTCAGACTGGCGGCTGATCTGGCTTTGAAGGGCAAACTTGGGCAAATGAAAGAGGTTCACGCAGGAATCCTCCAATTGCAGAATTACCTTGATCCTTTACCGGCTAAGCCCGAACCAGACCCGGCGATTATCAACTGGGATAAATGGCTCGGACCCGCACCGAAGATTCCCTTTAATGCAGCCTATTGCAAAGGACGCTGGCGCAATCATCAGGGACTCTATTCTGCGTGGCGACTACCTGAATGGGGCTCCCATACGATCGACCTTTGTCAATGGGCTGCCGATGCCGACGGGACGACACCGATTGAATTTGAAGCTGAATCAGATAGCCGCCTTCATGCCAAGTATGCCAATGGCATCAAACTGGTGATGCGACTTTCCTCCGGTAAAGGCGTGGGTAATTGGATCAAAGGATTGGGGACTTGCCCCGTGCGCTTTGTCGGCGACGAAGGGTGGGTGGAAGCTGGTGATCATCTTGGCATCAAATCAAGCGACCCCAAGCTTCTTAATGGCAAAATCAAGAACCAGATCCGCGGCACAG
>JAAESJ010000264.1 GCA_024229495.1 Verrucomicrobiaceae bacterium
AGTCAAAATTGTCCTCTATCCCTCCCTCTACTGCCCAGTAGGCGAAAACAACAAAAACGCCCAGTTGAAATAGTGTCAACAGGGATTTCGCTGAGAGGTCGATCGTCGGCATTGTGAACATGGGGGCTTCTTCCATGCTGGGCCAGTTGCTTGCTCAGTAAATTATAGTTGGGGCGCCACTCATTCGCTTGTCGCGTTGGAGAGTTTCTCCCCTAGTCCATATGCCGTAGGGTGCAATCCGATCCCACTAGCGGCTGCAATAAATACCGCGTAATTCCATTCATTTGGAAGGAATTCGCCCCAATTGTAGATGCCGATAAGATACCAAACGGCAAAGAAGGAAAGATGGAAATTGCTTGCCTTCCTTCCGAATTCCTCGTCTCCTTCTCGGAATTTGTACCACGTGGCCACGACGGTCGCCACGAAAACCAGTGGCAGCAGAGTGGTCATCTGCCAATGGACGTAGTTGAGAAAGGGCAGGTCCCATAGACGGGCTTCTGTGAGGACGAACCAGGCTTCTTGGGGGGCCCATCGTAATGCTTGGAACCCTGACGAATACCCCCACCAAGGAGCAATTAATGCAATTACCAGGGCAACAGTGGAGATGCTCATTTTCTTGTGCATATCTCCTTGCTTGAGTTTGTATGTGCTTTCCCCCTCAGCAGAGTCAATCGTCGGCCTCTGGGCCCGATTCGATTGTAGATGTCTAACTATGGTGAATGCCAAAAAGAGGGACATAATTATCCAGAAGGCTAAGAAAAGCGAATACTCCATCGTTTCCTCTTGAGTATCGAAAGTTTTGCAGTGATCCCCCTCATAAATCCATTCGGGGACATCCCAACAGGCGGTGTATACGTAGTCCGGCCCGAACTCATAGTATCCCTGCTGGACATTGCCCCAAGGTGTCTGGAGGACGCCTGTCGACACCCAAGGTCCGAGAAGTTCAACCTCGCCGAAGGCCGAGACCAGCCAGAAAGCTAGAAACGGCCACGCGACCAAGAACGGGACGATAGTGGGCATCTTCTCGGGTGATCCAGTGCTCAGATCTACGATGTCGGGTTTCTCCAGATGCCACTCCTCGGGAGACCAATCAACTCGTGCGATGTCCCAGTCCCGTATCCTCTCGAAATGCTCCTCCAGCTCGCCCTCAAGCGAGTTCCAGACCCACGGTTCTGTGCCTTCCCCTTCCGTTGGAGCCCCTGCTTTGGATAGGTTTTCCTTCAACACGGAGAGTATGTGCTCTTTGTCAGCGTAGCACAACTCCTGGATCGCCTTGGCCCTAGCCGCCCCATAGCCCAGTTGGGCTTCGAACATGATGTCGCGCTCCGCGAATTCCTCCCATATATCGGAAAGCCTCGATCTGTAATGTCCCCCCCACCTCTCACCCGCCACCAAATCCTCCTCGAAATTCAGAAACAGGTTGCGGTCATTGTGAATGAGATGGATAAGGTGGAGGTCCGGATGCACCAGATTATTGCAGTGAAAACAGATTCCATCGTAGGTATCGAACTCGCACAACCCATAGTGTAAGTCCGGATTGTCATCGCAGCGCTGGGTCTCGTCGGCCTCGGTCCACCAGAGGTCTTCTCCAGAAGGGCGATTGGCTTCCGTTACTTGCTTCTTCTTTGGTTTTGGCTTCTGGCCCTTGTGCTTGTAGCAAACCGGGCTGTTGTACATGTGCGGGCGTTTGCAGCCCTCGAACGCGCACGAGCCACCTACGCTCATGACGGGGTTTTGGTGCCATGGAGAATCAATATTGCCCCGGAAATACGCGATTAGGCCTATATTCCCGCGACATCCCTGATCTGGTCCATCTGGTCGCTGAGGTCGACCAGCCCCGCGTAATGCGCGCCCGCGGCGGCGCCCACTGCCACGAGGGCCAGGACAAGTATTCTCCTCAGCCACCTGCGCTTCCGCTTGGGGGGCTCAG
>JAAESJ010000265.1 GCA_024229495.1 Verrucomicrobiaceae bacterium
CACGGAGCCGGGGAAGAAACGCGGGCCGTCGATGTGGCCGAGCAACATGCTGCCGCCTTCACCGACGAAGACTGCGCCTTGCTTTGGCAGTTTCTTATCTGCTGGAACGCCGAGGCTGCCGTCGTTTTCGGGTGGCCCGTAAGTTCCGTCATACCACGTCCATGAGAAGTCGTCAGTGGTGCGCGGCGTCGGCGAGAATCCGAGCCGCACAATCATCTTGGTCGGCAGGCCGTAGCCGGTAGTCGCTCGGCAAGTGGCCTTTGCCCAGGTTGGCGATTTCAGGTCGAGCGAGCCGAAGGGACGATCGAAGATGTGGATACCCATGTCGCCGAGGGTTCCGCAGCCGAAGTCCATGTAGCGGCGCCAGTCCATGGTGTGGTATTTGCCTTTGAGAAAGGCGCGCTCCCGCGCGGTGCCGAGCCACAAGTTCCAGTCGAGGTTCGCCGGAACGGGATCCTCGCCTTCGTGTGGCGCGCCGTCGTAGCCCCAGTCCTTGAACGACCACACGTGCACCTGGCTGATCTTGCCGATGAGTCCGCCGCGGATGAGGTGCGTCGCGGTGCGGTAAGCAATCGACGACTGGTTCTGGATGCCCATCTGGGTGAAGACCTTATTTTTCCGCGCGGCTGCCATCAGTGCTCGCGCCTCGGCGATGTTATTAGTGAGCGGCTTCTGCGTGTAGACGTGCTTACCGAGTTTCATCGCCGCCATCGTCGCCGGGTAGTGCGTATGGTCAGGCGTCGATACCGAGACGATGTCAATCTTGTCGCCCATCGCGGCGAACATTTCGCGGTAGTCCTGGAACTTCTTCGAGCCCGGGTAACGCTCTTTGCCTTTGGCGTTCTGCTTGCGTCCGCGCCCCTCGAGGCTGTGACGATCAACATCGCAGAGCGCGACTACCTGCGTCTTCGGATGCGCAGCGATCTGCGCGGTATCGACCGCTCCCTTGCCGCCGACGCCGATGTGCGCGCTATTGAGCCGCCCGTTAGGTGAGTTGGCACGCAAACCCGAGGGCAGGATGAAGAAGCCGGCCAAAGCGGAGCCCGAGCGGATGAATTTTCTGCGGGAAGTCTCGTGCTGATTCATGGGTTAATGGTACAGGCTAAAGAGCTCAACCTGCAACTTTTCGAAAGTAAGAATTTAAGATCATCTTTTTAGCGACTCTCCCTTTTGGTTGATTGATTTTTTTCTTAAAAGAGGAAAACGCTTTCACCGCTAGTCTTTTTATACAGCATTATGAAAATGAAAGAACTGACATTTAACAGAACCCCCAATTAGGATTATGTTAAGAAATGTTAAGTATTTTCCTCAAATCATTTTTACCTCTCCCCCTCATCCTCACATTCAGTCTCCAATCCGCTGATTCACAGCCGGAAAAACCAGAATCAGCCCATAAACTCAGGAAAGTTCATCGCACATTACCCGTAGGAGCCAGACTCCTGTCCTCACAAGTAGGTATCGTTAAACAAGAACAATTAGACGGCGTTAATGACAATGATACCGAACGCCGCGAGGGCACTTATTACCTCAAAGGCTCAGAAACTCCATACTCGGGTAAGATATTTGCTTTGTACCCGAACGGAAACAGGGAAATGGGAGGGACCCTAAAGGAAGGAAAGTGGCACGGAAGAACCGTTCTATGCTATGAAAACGGGCAGAAACGGATCGAGGAAAACTGGGACAACGGCGAAGCGGAGGGGCCCTGGATCGAATGGCACGAAAACGGTAAGAAGATGCAGCAAGGCAACATGAAAAAAGGCAAAGCGGACGGGCCTGAGCTCCTTTGGCATGAGGACGGGCAGAAGCAGGGCAGATTGGACTGGAAGAACGGTGAACGGGTCGAAGGTTCCGAAGAGTGGTGGAACATTAAAGGTGAACAGGTCAGTTCATACTTGGATACTTTACTGCCATTTAACCCTGCCGATGGCGTTACCTGGGGGGATACACAGGACCGTGAAGGGCTTCGATATCTTAACGATTCAGACACTCCTTATACGGGGAAACTATTTAACGTTTATAAAAACGGCGTCAGATCATCCGAACTAAACTACAAGGACGGAAAGTTGAACGGGCCATGGATCACGTGGCACGGCAGATGGAAGTCATCGGAATTAAATCACAAGGACAATAAAGCGCATGGGCTTTTCACGATGTGGCATAGGAACGGGCAGAAGCAGGGCGAAGTGATTTACAAGGACGATGAAAAGATTTCCTCTCAGTATTGGAACAGCAAAGGCGAGCCCGTTGATTCGGAGGAAGAATCCGAAGGGTAACCGAAATGGATAAGTTAATCATTCAACCCTGCACGATTGAGCCATGAACCCCTTACACCTGTTAGTCTTGATAGTTTCACTGCCCCTGCTTCTTGGGGGGTGTGGTGGCGAGAAGAAAGTCGTGGATTTTGACCTGATAGAAAAACGTGAGAGCATCAGGTATCTTAAAGATTCCGACACGCCTTATACAGGCAAGCTAATTGCTTTGCATGACAAGGAAAGAAAAGAGAACGACGACAGGATCGAAGTCGATGAGCGGCGCCGTCTCCTCATGAGCATGCCGGATGAACCCTATAAATTCCTCAAGGAGTTGCCGGAGGAGGACCTGCGCGTCTGGCTCTATGCCTATGATCACTACAAGAAAGCAAAGAATTCCCTGTCCTATGTCCTCAGTGCGGATCAAATAAGCTCAGGGGAACCTCAAAGATAAGTCAGATCATCTAGCTCCTCATCGCTCGTTCCTTCAAAAGCTTTGAGAGCCCATTTTTTTGCTTCCTCTTCATCAATCTTAACAAAGTTCCCATTCAGGTACCTTCGGGCCAGATCCATCGCGGCTGCCTTGTCCCCTGCCTGTGCTTTCCTCTTCAGCTTCAAAAGCTCTGGTCTAAAAGATTCCAACTCCATTAATTATATTATCATTACGATTTATCCCAATCTTCCACCATCTTTTCTAATCTCGAGTCAACGCTTTCGTAGCTGACAATTCGAACATCCAAATCGATATGCCTATAGAGTAAAAAGGAACGGTGCATGGCATCATAAATCCACTGCAACTTGTTTCCGAACACTCCTCCACCTATTTGAGTAAGAAACAATTTATTAGAACCACGCTTGTGGGAATTGATAATGGCCGCACATAGGGTCGCCTCATATGCACTCTCTAGAATTAATTTTGCAAAAGCTGACCATTCAGTTTCGAGCGAACTTGAATAAGCAATTGGAAGTGCCGAACAATATACTTGGCTAACTAAGTGATTCTTCGGAGCCTCGGCATCCGTGACCTGAATGCCGGAATGTAATCCAATGCGTAATCTTTGACGGAGCTTATCCTTCTCCGGTTCATCAGAAGACTGTAACCGTTGGTTGATTTTAGACAGACCGTCTGGCGAGCACAGCGCATATCCATTACTCATCGACCAGAGATCATTATTAGCATTTCCTAGCGCGGCACCAATGTCACCAAGACAGTCAATCTGATTATCGAAGGTCTGCCCTGTTCCTCCCCCCACTTCCACAAAATAATTTCGATACACCGTGGCGGCTCCAGCGGCAATCGCACACGCCGGACCCTGTGTTGGGTCAAACTCATAACGACTCACACCCTGCTCAGGGGTCACGTTCGGATTAACCATTTCAAGTAAATTGAATTGTGAAGCGACTTGAAACAGAGCATTCTCGTTATCGAGTTCGCAGTGAAAACTTCGAACATCGCCAGTGACATTTTTGAGAGTCAATCTTCCTTCATGTGATACAGAAATTTCCTCTGCACTCTTTCGTAATTCTTGAAGAGACGGTATAGTTAATTGGCCTATTTTGTATGATTTACCATTTTCTTTTGAACGAAGGAAATCTTCATGCAGTTCGATATTTTCCCTAACCAATTCGGGAGACTCTTCAATAAAGCCGAACAATTTTTCGAACCAATTAGTCATTCAATAAGCGA
>JAAESJ010000266.1 GCA_024229495.1 Verrucomicrobiaceae bacterium
AGTCCCATGAAAAACCTCACTTGCCTGATCCTCCTTTGCTGCCTGCTCCCTTCTGCCGTTTGGGCCAAGCCTTCACGGCCCAATGTGCTATTTATCGCGGTCGACGACCTCAACGACTGGGTGGGCTTCATGGGAGGTCACCCCCAAGCCAAGACACCTCACATGGATGCCTTGGCCAAACGGGGGCGGAACTTTACCAATGCCCATTGCTCGGTGCCGGTATGCTCGGCCTCGCGGGTCACCGTGATGTCAGGCGTCTCGGCCACCACGCACGGCAGTTACGAACTCGGACCACGCTACGAGCAGTTGCCCGCACTCAAGAACGTGCCCACTATTCAGCGCTACTTCAAGGGTCACGGCTACACCACCTTGTCCGGCGGCAAGGTGTTGCATCATGATTTCAACGGCCGCCTGGCCGGGGATATTGACCAGTCACTAGGCCGCAAGCGCAGTCCACGCCCCAAGAAGCCGATGAGCCGGCCTACAAGCTGGAGTGGGGCCTGGGACTGGGGAGCCTATCCGAAACAGGATACCCAGATGGCGGACTTCGAGTTGGCCCAAACCGCGGCCAAGGCGCTCAAGGAGGATTATGAAACACCCTTCTTCATGTCGGTCGGTTTCTTTCGTCCCCACGTTCCGCTCTTCGCGCCCCCCAAATGGTTTGAGCTCTATGATGCGGAAAAAATTACCCTCCCAGAAAATCCAACATCCGACCTTGGTGATCTCCCGGAAAACTTCTTGGGCATTAATGACTATGCGGTTGCTCCAACCCATGCCGAGGTTGTTGACAGTGGAAGCCAACGCGGCCTGACACACGCCTACCTGGCTTCAGTAAGTTTTGTCGACCATTGCGTGGGCATTGTTTTGGATGCCTTAAAATCCAGCCCCCATGCCGAAAACACGCTGATTGTCTTGTGGAGTGACCACGGTTTCCACCTCGGGGAAAAACAGCACTGGGCCAAACGCACCCTTTGGGAGGAGTCCACACGGGTCCCACTACTCATTGCCGGACCGGGGATCAAGCCCGGTAAGCCATGCAAGGAACCCGCCAGCCTGATCGACCTTTACCCGACGCTGTTAGAGCTGTGCAACTTACCAAAAGCCTCCCATCTTGAGGGCTTGTCACTGGTTCCTCAGCTGCATGATTCGAGTAAACCCAGAAAACAACCGGCAATTACCTCATCCTACTTTGGCAACCACTCCATCCGCAATCGGGATTGGCGGTTGATTGCCTATGAAGACGGCGCCAGGGAACTCTACAATCACCGAACCGATCCGGACGAATTCCACAACCTGGCCAAGGACTCGGCCCATCAAGCGGTTATCAAGGAGCTCTCCCAGTGGCTGCCCAAAAAAGCTACCCCCGAGTTCAAGGCCAAATCCGAACGCAAACGTCGCACCCGCCAAAAATAAATCCATGCCAATGAATAGCCCATCAAGACGTGACTTCTTTCGCGTCGGCGGCGTGCTAGGGACCTCCATCCTGTTGCCCCGGCAGATCATGGCCGCCCTTTCGAAAATCAAGAAGCCCATCAAGCTCGGCATGATCGCCGATTTGCATCAGGACGTGATGCACGATGGCCCGGCAAGGCTGAAGGCCTTCCTCGATGCCATGAAGGCAGAACATCCCGACGCGCTGATCCAGCTCGGCGACTTCGCCTACCCGACAAAGAAAAACGAAGCCGTTAGCAAGGCCTTTGAA
>JAAESJ010000267.1 GCA_024229495.1 Verrucomicrobiaceae bacterium
CCTGACACCACCCCCGGGCTTTCGGACGATGATGCTGCGTGAGGCCGTCGAGGCCGGTAAGCATGTCTTCTGTGAAAAGCCGCTGGCCGTTGATGCTCCCGGCGTGCGCTCCGTCCTTGAGTCGGCAAAAATGGCGAAGGAGAAAAAGCTGACCCTTGTCTGCGGATTCTGCTGGCGTTACCAGAATGCCCGCCGGGCTCTTTTCGAGAAAATCCACGGCGGTGCGATCGGTGATATCACCAGCATGTTTGCCACCTACTACACCGGACCGGTAAAGCCGATGCCTTCAGCCGATCGTCGCCCTGCGGGAACTGGCGATGTCGCTTGGCAGGTCCAGAACTGGTATAACTTCGGCTGGCTCTCCGGTGACAGCCTCGCCGAGCAGGCCGTCCACAGTGTCGACAAGATAGGTTGGGCCACCGGTGACATAGACCCGATCAGTGCAGTGGCAACCGGTGGTCGCCAGATTCCGGCCCAGGGAGGCAATATCTATGACCATTTCCACGTGGTTTATGAATACCCAAACAATGTCCGTTGCCACCTCGGCTCACGCCAGCAAAGCGGGTGCCATGGTGAAAACCATGACTATATCAATGGCACAGCCGGCACCGCCTTGATCAAGCGCGGTCAATGCGTGATCCAGGGCAAGGAGAACTGGCGCGCCGAAGGTGACCTTAACAACGACATGTACCAGGCAGAGCATAATGAACTTTTTGCCTCTATCCGCAAGGGTGAGGCCAAGAATGACGGAGAATGGATGGCTCACAGCACCATGCTGGCCATCCTTGGTCGCATGGCAGCCTATACCGGGCAGCAGATCAAGTGGGAGGATGCCATAAACTCCAAGCTGGACCTTGCCCCGGACAACCTTGCCTGGGATGATGATTTTGATCCCGGCGGACTTGCACTTCCGGGCAAGACCAAGTTCATATAGATTCCCGCAGTGATGCTGCGAATTATTTCCATACTCGTCATTAGTGCAACCAGCGCCATCGCGGTGGTGGACTTCGAGAAGCAAGTCCAGCCCATCCTGGTGGATCACTGCCTGAAGTGCCACCGCAAGGACAGCAAGAAGTCCGACTATAAGCTGGACACCCGGGCTGATGCACTCGGAGATGAAGTCATTGTCCCGGGTAATCCGGACAAAAGCCTGTTCATCGAGTTAATCCGCCTTGAGGACAATGATGATGATGTCATGCCTCCCGCCAAGGAGGAGCGCATCACTCAGGAAGAAAAAAAAATCCTCACTGACTGGATCAGCGAGGGCGCTATATGGCCGGATAAAGTCGTCCTTAAAATGCCTGCACCGGTCGATTTCAAGCGGGACATCAAGCCCATCCTCGACAAGCTCAGTGCAGCAGAGCGTGACAAACTCAAGCTATGGATAAAATCCGGGGCGCAATGGCCATCCACAGGGGATGCGGATGAACTCAAGCTCGTTGCCCGAATCCACGCAAAGGTCCGCGAGGCTTCCAAGGAAAAGGAGCAAGGCCAAATGGCCCACTATTCCTCCAAGATTCCTGCGTCCAAGGCTACCTACCACATGATTGCCGTGCCTGGAGGCAACTTCCGCATGGGTTCGCCTGAAGCCGAGGAAAAACGCAAGACCAATGAAGGACCCCAACGACTGGTGCAAATCGCACCCTTCTGGATCGGCAAGTTTGAAGTCAGCTGGGATCAGTACGAATCCTTCATGATTGATGGCGGTCGTCGCAATAAAAATGGCAGCAAGAAATTCCCGGATCCGAATGACTCGGACATTGACCTCGTCTCAAGGCCGACAAAGCCATACGTGGAGATGACCTTCGGCATGGGCAAGGAAGGCTTTCCCGCAATCAGCATGACCCAGCATGCCGCGCTCCAGTATTGCAAGTGGTTGAGTGCGCAAACCGGCCACTTTTACCGGCTGCCAACCGAGGCGGAATGGGAATACGCCTGTCGCGCAGGAACCACGACGAAATATTCCTTTGGCGACAACGCAAAGGAGCTGCACTCATACGCCTGGTTCATCGACAACGCTGACTTCACCTACCAGAAGATAGGCACAAAAAAACCCAATCCCTGGGGCATTCACGATATGCACGGCAATGTCGCCGAATGGACACTCGATATCATTTCTCCCGGGGGATACAACAAGGAGGCAACAGACAATCCCCTGGCCACCGGACGTGAACTCTACCCGCGAGCGGTGCGAGGAGGATCCTGGAATGACTTCGCCGACGGTCTTCGTAGCGCCACGCGACTGGGTTCAAGGAAATCCTGGAAACAACAGGACCCGCAGCTTCCAAAGAGCATCTGGTATCATACTGACGCACAGTGGCTTGGCTTCCGCATTGTCCGCCCGCTGGAAATCCCGTCCCCCGAGCAGATGCAGCGCATCTGGAACATGGGGATTGATCATGACACACTTGAGTAAGAGTTGTGCCGCATTGACCCTCTTGGTCAGCAGCCTCACATGCCATTTTGCACAGGCTGATATTTCCTCACGCCATGAATTTGAGCATCCCTGCATGGGGACACTCTTCCGGATTGTCATCTATTCCGAAAAATCCGGGCAGCAAATTTCATCGGCGGCAAAGCATGCCTTTGCCCTTGCTTCCAGAATGGACGCAACCTTCTCGGACTATCGTGCCGGGAGCGAAGTCAGCCGGTTTAATCACTCTCCCCGTGGAAAATCACTGCCGGCCAGCCGGGACCTTGTCAATCTGCTCGTCCTTTGCCAGGGGATCCATGAGCAAACCGGCGGAAACTTTGATCCTGCCTGCGGCGCGTTGAGCCGGCTCTGGCGGGTAAGCAGGCGAAGCGGGAAACTTCCCGATCCCGATGTCCTTTCCTCGGCAAAGGAAGCCTCCGGTTTGCATCAACTGAAACTTGATCCTGAGAAGGCAATGATTACCCGCCTTCACACCGGGACCCGGCTCGATTTCGGGGCGATCGCCAAGGGATATGCCGCAGACAGGATGTTGCAATCACTGCGCGATGGAGGCTTCAACTCCGCGAGTGTTACCGCCGGCGGAGACATCGCCGCCGGCGACCCTCCCCCCGGCAGGAAAGGATGGGCTGTTGCCATCCGTCCCCGCGGGGACAGCAACCCGCCGGCCTTCGTCATTGAACTCAGTAACGCCGCTGTCTCCACCTCCGGTGATATCGAGCAATCAGTTAAAATCGGCGCAACACACTATTCACATATTATTGACCTGAACACCGGGCTCGGACTGACAAAACAACGGGCAGCCACAGTGATCGCTCCGAGTTGCACCCGGAGTGACGCGCTTGCCACCGCCCTGTGCATCGCCGGGAAAAAAGGCCTTGGCATTTTTAACTCAATGCCCGGCACCGAAGCTGTGCTGTTTACACCGGGACCCAACGGGCAATCCCCGCTGCAAACCAAAGGCTTCGCTGCCTTTAAGCGCAAAAAGTAAGCACTGCCCGCCTTATCTGGTAAAGATGGAAGGAATTTCTGCTGGCAGGATCAGCCACGAACAGATAAGGTGATTTCACCCCAATGAATGCCCAAGCAACATCGACTGTTACACGGGTTGCCTTCCTCATTGCCCTTTTTGGCAGCGTGTGCGTAACGATAGCTGAACCTGCTCCCGAGGTCACCTCAGTGTCCCGCACCGAGGGCGGGCTCATTCGGCTTGAAATGCCGTTGCCGGCAACAAAGTATGCGATCCTGCACCGTGCTGACAGACTTACTGGAACAGGCAGGGCAATCGCCGTTGCCCGTCCGGTAGACGGCAAGGTCACCCTGATCGACCCCGCTCCAATTCCTGCGTCAGGATTCCTTGAGGTTCATGTCCACAACACGGCAAGCCCTATGGATACCGACGGCGATGGAACCAATGACCTGGTTGAATTATCAGCCCCGGCCCTGCGCAACCCCCTCAACCCGTCTCCCTCTATTCCTTCCGCCGATGGCACAATCCAGATTCCCGACAGTGACACCTACCAGTCGCTCGCCCACCGCGACAACTTCCCCGGTGCTGCCAACATCCAGGAGGTGAAGTTTCTCGTCTATGACATCCATACCAATTCACCGGACCTCTACTTCGTGAACAGTAACCGCTACCAGTATCACTTCTATTTTACCCGTGATGCGGTTAGTCGCTACAGCAGCGGCTCCCTGTTTAACGCCCACACCTATTTCACAAACACCAACAGGCGCAACGTTGCTGGCAGCATCGTCTATCATCCAAACTATGTCTCTGAGGATGGTCGCCAGGGCCTCTACACGATGGAGTTCTGGCCCGCGGACCCGGTAGCATTCCGTTTTGTTGAAACCGCTTATGAAATGATTTCCTCCTCCATGTCATTCACAGACGGGCGCCTTGCCTATCATCCCGCCAGTGAAACACAACGCGCCATCTACGATTCTGAAGACAGCCAATACGAAACGTCCCACGTCTCGGTCATCGACACCGATGAACTCTTTGGTAACACCATCTACACCGCCCTCAATCCCGGGGAATGCTATGGCACGCTCAAGCTTGTCACCGGCAATGAAACCGTCTCCACACGCGACGTGGTGATCTTCCAGACGATCCCCAACGAGTTGACACATGTCGCGGGAATCATCACCGAATCTCCCCAGACTCCCCTCTCCCATGTCAACCTCAAGGCAAGGCAGAACAACACACCGAACGCTTACCTTGAGGAAGCTTCCACCCATCCTGACCTTGCTCCCTTTATCGGTCAGGACATTTACCTGAAAATCGGCCCCGACGGCTTCGAGATACGTTCGGCAAGCCAGCAGGAAATCGATACCTACTTTGACTCCATCCGTCCGGCAGAGACCCAGTTTCCCATCCGTGACCTTTCCGAGACGCAGATTACCCCTCTCTCGGGAGTCAGGTTCGCCGATTCTCCCGCATTCGGCTCGAAAGCCTCCAACCTCGGCCAGCTCCGGGTGATCCTGCCGGCTCTCACCCCAAACGGCTTTGCCGTTCCCTTTTACTTCTATGATGCCTTCATGACGCATAACGGCTTCTACGCCGAGGCGGAAGCCATGTATTCGGACCCGCTTTTCCAGACCTTTCCAAGTGTGCGCAACTCTCGCCTGAAGAATTTCCGCGACCGGATCAAGGAGGACGGGATTCTTCCCGGGTGGATGCTTGATGCACTTGCTGCAATGCATGCCTCATTTCCTGCGGGCACTCCGGTAAGGGCGCGTTCAAGCACCAACAACGAGGACCTTGAGGGGTTCAACGGCGCAGGACTATACGAGTCCTACACCCACCATCCTGACGAGGGGCATTTTGCCAAGACCGCCAAGCAGGTCTGGGCTGGGCTCTGGACCTACCGGGCCTTTGAGGAGCGGGAATTCTGGCGCATTGATCACCTCACCGCGGCGATGGGAATCCTGGTCCACCCCAACTTTGACGGCGAGCTATCAAACGGCGTTGGAGTTACCAAGAACATCTACATTCCCGGTCCCGGGTGGGATGGTCACTACGTCAACGCCCAGGTCGGCGAAAACCTCATCACCAACCCCGAACCCGGTTCCATTCCCGAGAATTACATCATTGCAAACCTCAGCTTCGGCTCCGATTACGAGATCCAGTATATTCGTCGTTCAAATCTGGTCCCTGAAGGCGAAACCGTGCTCAGTCGCGACCAGGCCCTGGAATTGAAGGACCATATGGACATCATCCACAGTCACTTCAAGTCGCTCTACCGCGGCAACTCGGCCTTTGCCATGGAAATTGAGTTCAAGGTGACCACCGATGGAACCTTTGCCATCAAGCAGGCGAGACCGTGGGTTGACTGAGTCACGCAGAACCTCCCATCTCCCTCGCATTCTCCCTGCGCCATCAAGCGCTCACCTTGTGACGATCCGGTAAAAGATCTTTTCCAGCCCGGCGTGAACCTGGAAATCATAAGTCGTTGATTCCCCCTGAGCGAGAACACCATCATCAATCTCCTCCCACACCTGCAAGTCAGTAGAGGACTCGATCGCGTAGAACGTTCCCGGGGAAGATGCCCAGGTAATGGCGGCGATTGCCAAATCAGCATTAACTTCAAAAGCTGTCACTTTAAGGGGAGCATCCTGCGCCGGGATGACAAAGAACTGTTCCCCGGAATAATTGTTGAGATCAATTGCACCCAGTGATGCGCCTCCCATGAAATTTCCCTGTCCATCAGTGCCCAGATTACTGGTTCCAACCGCCATCGATCCCAGGAACTGGTTGGAAAGGTAATCATGACCTTGTCCGTTAATCATCGCGCAGAGCTTTATTTCCCCATTTGGGTTGCCGATCAACGGCAACGGAATCTCAAGCTCAATCCCGGTGAGGACTTGGGCCGCTGCAGCGACATTTGCAGGTTGTCCCTGTGAGGAGCCCACGCCCCCTGAGTTTGCGTTATTAAAACCAAGCTTCAAGCCACCCGAGGCGGCAAATGGACCATTCGTTCCCAGCGCGGCAGGATTAAAGCTTCCAGCCAGTAAGCCGGATTTCCCGGCTCCAATCTCGGCAAAGTCGAGGTCAAGCTTAGTGCCCCCGAAGCCATGGCGCACGATGAGGAGGAAATCCGCTGCAAACCCGGCATCAAAGGTGAACCCGTCAAATTTGCTCGCCCAGTTGTCATTATTCGGGTTTTCCGTCCCACTGATCCGGTTCTGGCCACCTGCAACCGAGTCGATGAAGATTTCCAGCTTGTTGAAATTTGCCTCCAGGTTTCCCGTCAGCATGAGCAACAGCCTGCCCTCTGCAATGAACGCGTAAGCCGCATCAAGCTCGCTGCCCGGGTCTCCAAACCCCGTCTGGACCTGCTGTATCGCCAGAGCTTCTCCGTATTCAGCATCCCGACTGCCGTCAATCTCGACCGCCAGACCATTCAACCCCGTGCTTAGCAGGCAGCTCGTCGCAATCATCAACTTTCCTATTCTCATCATGACTCCTTATTTTAAATGAAAAAAACACTGGTTCCCCTTACAGCAAAAACTACAGTGTATCCATATCACGCTCAGTCCTCAATTACCTTCTCATGAAGCACATTACAATCAAGAATGCCCTCGGCGGCAACGGAGCGAATGAGACAATTCTCATCCGCGGATGGGTACGCACAAGGCGGGACTCCAAGGACTTCTCATTCCTTGCGATCAATGACGGTTCATGCCTTGCCAATATCCAGGTGATCGTCGACCAGGGCATTCCCGGTTCCGAAGATATCCAGCAGGCAACAACCGGGGCATCAGTCGAGATCAACGGCAAGCTGGTAGAGTCACCCGGCAAGGGACAGGCCTGGGAGGTCACCGCTGAGTCCATGACCGTTCTGGGAAGCGCTGACGAGAGTTATCCCTTGCAGAAGAAGGGACACAGCCCGGAATTTCTACGCGAGATTGCCCACCTGCGTCCGCGCTCCAACCTCTTCGGTTGCGTCTTCCGCACCCGCTCTCGCCTCGCATACGCCATTCACCAGTTCTTCCAGGAAAGGGGATTTTATTATATCCACACTCCGATAATCACTGCCAGCGACTGCGAAGGCGCCGGAGAAATGTTCCGCGTCACAACCCTCGACGGCAAGGCCATGGAGGCGGATCCCGATGGAGCGACGGACTTCTTCGGCAAGCCCACCCACCTAACGGTCAGCGGTCAACTTGAGGGCGAGACCTTCGCCTGTGCCCTGTCGAACATCTATACCTTCGGCCCGACCTTCCGCGCCGAGAATTCCCACACCACCCGGCATGCCTCCGAGTTCTGGATGATCGAGCCGGAAATGGCCTTTTGTGACCTTGTGGCTGACATGACCCTTGCCGAGGAGATGGTCAACTACCTGATCAGGGACACGCTGGAACACTCTGCAGAGGACCTTGGCCTGTTCGGGAAATTCGTCGACAAGGAATTGATCAGCCGGCTTGAGTCGGTCATTGAGAAGCCCTTTGAGCGCATCAGCTACACCACGGCCATCGAACTGCTGGCGAATTCAGGGCAGGACTTTGAGCATCCCGTGGAGTGGGGTGTGAACCTGCAGACCGAGCACGAGCGTTTCCTGACCGAGCAGCATTTCAAGGGGCCGGTCACCGTTCACGACTACCCGAAGTCGATCAAGCCCTTCTACATGCGCTCCAACGATGATGGCAAAACCGTGGCAGCCATGGACCTGCTGGTTCCGGGCATTGGCGAGATTGCCGGTGGCAGTCAACGCGAGGAGCGCCTTGACGTCCTGCTTGAGAACATGGCGGCACACGACATTTCATCCGAAGACTATGCCTGGTATGCCGACCTGCGACGCTACGGCAGCGTGCCTCATGCCGGCTTCGGGCTTGGCTTTGAGCGTATGCTGATGTTTGTCACCGGGGTGGCCAACATCAGGGACGTGATTCCCTTCCCGAGGACTCCCGGCAACGCGGAATTCTAGCAACCCCGTAAACCGAACGCACAGATGAAACCCGTCTCAATATTTTCCCTGCTGCTTCTCTTCGTTGCATCTGCCTCAGGTGGCCCAATCCGTGAGGGAGCCGTGGTTGCCGAGCTGGTTCCGGGAAAAGAGGCCATCTCCCCCGGGGAGACCATCCTTATCGCCCTGCGCATCAAGCATGACGCGGGTTGGCACACCTACTGGAAGAGCCCCGGCATTGTCGGTGTTCCCACCGACCTTGACTGGAAGTTGCCGGAGGGTTTCAAGGCGGGCAGCATCGAGTGGCCTCAGCCCGAGCGCGTGAAAATGGGGCCCTATGATGCCTACGGCTACCACGGCGAGGTGTTCTTGAGCCTTCCCTTCACGGCGCCTGCCGATGCCAAGCCCGGGACCGAGGTGAAGCTCAAGGCAAGGGCCAGCTGGATGTGTTGCTCGAAGACCTGTCATCCCGCCTTTGCCGATATCGCCATGACCCTGCCGGTCTCGGCCAAGCCGGCCGAACCCAGCCGTTGGCACAAGCGCATTGCGACTTCCCGTTCGAGCTTTCCTGTGGCAAACACGCTGTGGGATACCACCGCGGTGCGTCGGGGCAACAAGGCCACCCTGACTCTCAAGCTCAGGGAAGGCGCACAGGCAAAGCTCCCCATCGACCCCTACTTCTTCTCGGATAACGGCCTGATCCACTCTGACGTTGAGCAGGTGGTCAGGAAAACCGGGAAAGAGGTGATTTCCCTACTGATGGAGATCTCGGAGTTCGGACCGGAGAATCCCACGCACCTGACCGGGATCTTCTACACCAAGAGCGGCCTCGCCGATAAAAGTGGCGCTGTGCCTATTCAGTTGAAGGTTCCTCTTTCCGGATCCTGAAGAAAAAGCGTCAGTTGTTTGCGACGATCAAGCCTGCCGCTTTCCAGTCATCGACGATGCGCACCGAAACCCCTGAGGAGGTGTTATCAAAGATCAGGCCTGCTCCCTCCTTGGAGAGACGCACGCAACCCGCTGATGCCGGGTAACCGGGAAGCTCGCCAACGTGTAACCCGATGGCGCTGTAGTCCAGACGCATCCAGAAGGGCAAATCGCATCCATAAATCGTTGAGGTCTTCCCGCTCCGAACCCTCTGGGTGATCCGGAATGAACCCCGCGGGGTGTATTTGTCACTGCGTGCGGTTGATACCGGAGCATTGACGGCAATGACACCACCAACCAGCAGGTAGGCGCGCTGCTTGTTGATATCAACGATTACCTCGCGATGCCCTGCACCATTCTTGAGAACCTTCTTGTTCACCTTGACTCCCGCCACCCGATGCTTTGCAGACTTCGAAGACTTTGACTTGTATCCTCTGGAAAAGGGATGCGACTCAGCACAGGCAAGAGCCATGGCTGAGAAAGTCAGAACAGTTAAGAGTCGTGTAATGCAAATGGTATGGATCATGGTAAGAAGTGTTGATGCCTTCATGACGTGCAGCATTACCCCCTCATGCAGAAGAATTGACACTTTCCGCCCATGCTTTATTATTTCGCCCCACATTCCAAGTATCTTTGGGATGAAAACAAAGCCGGAGTAGCTCAGGGGTAGAGCAATTCACTCGTAATGAATAGGTCGTCGGTTCAATTCCGACCTTCGGCTCCATAACTACCAACGAGTTATGGATTTAGGTGAAAAACGCAGTTCGCCAATTGACCAAAATTTGACTAAAAAAGCACCTCCCCCGCCCTGCCTTGAAATGCGGCGCGCGGGTTGATATGGTCAAGCTGTGAACGGTTCAACTTCAGACTCCGAACAGCTTAAAGAAGAGCTGGAAAAGCTACGCCTAGCGAAAGAAGTCTTGGTTGCTGATCGTGAACTTGAATTAATGGCCAAGCAAGTAACCGCCGAAAGGCAGGCGGAAGCAGATGCTCACGCAAGAGAAA
>JAAESJ010000268.1 GCA_024229495.1 Verrucomicrobiaceae bacterium
ACGTTCCAGTCAGAACTCCACCAGTTCGCAGAAGCAATTACAGGGACACCATTGAGGAAAACCTTAACGTAACTATGCTTGATGGATAAAGTAGCACGCCTCGGACTCGGAGATTTTACAAAAGTACGCATGGATCCACCTTTGCCGGCGCTGCCACCAAAAACAAAATAGCGCTCCTCTTTATTACCCGCACTCAAGAGCCAACTATTAATCTTGCTGTCTCCGGGTCTACTCAGTACCGGAACTTCAGGCCCCTTCCCCGAGGCCGTGCCGTACCCCGCATCCTCTAACACTGTTTTCAAACCCTGATCATCGGACACCTTGACCTGCCCAAGAATCGACGCATAACCCTGATCCTTTTTCTGAAGATAAGAAACGGTATGAATGACCTCAGTCCGCACCCTCGGATGCTGATCAGAGGCCATTTTCTTTAGCAATGACATTGGATCCTTTAAATTACTCACCTGAAAACGAATGAGTGATGTGGCTGCGGCCCTGATCCTCTGGTCAGGTGAACCGAGTAACCTCTTAAGATGATTCTCGCGAACCTGCCCCTGATCATGAAGGACCCACAACCCTTCAAGAATATTTGCATCAGCCAATTGACCAGCTAACCATCGGTCCAGTTCAGGAACGATCCCGTCAACGCTTCGCAATTCTCTTCTGGCATGGTCCCGGACAAGGTTCTGAGGATGCTTAAGCAAATCAAGTAACTCCACAACGCTGGCCCCCTCAATCTTTGGCCAGTCCTTTAGCGTGGGCTTCCCCTTATGCACGATCCTCCACACGCGACCCGTGTAAGGGTCCCAACGAGGATCCCTCATCGAATTCTGCGCATGACCAATGATCCGGGTACAGAAGTCAGACACGTACATGGCACCGTCAAAACCAAATGCAATATCCACTGGCCTGAAGATAGGATCCGGCGATGACAAAACATCCAACCTGTCACTGGCCTTATAATAAGCTCCTTCAGCAGTGTGCTTTGAGATTGAAACAAAGCACTTGCGAAGAAGGACCGCCGAAGCCATCCCTTGCTGATACTCTGCTGGAAAGTTTGGACTCGATATGACGCAGGCAGCCGAACCTTTCCCATAAGCAATACTGATGGCACGCTTGAAAGGATGATAGATTCCGAAAGGGGTCCAAGGAATAGCATTAGAGTCCTGAACAAAACCGTCCCCATACATTTGAAATAGATTCCCCCAACGGTCCCAGGTGATTTTCCATGGATTAGGAGTCAGTGTCTGGTACTCACGCTCTACGGTTCCTTTCCTTAAGTCGAACCGGTACGTCGTCGCATCAACGCCACGCGTGACTCCATAAGGCGTTTCCAGCTGCGATCGGTGAAAGACTCCATCACAAAACATCACGTGCCCCAAAGGGCCCATGGCAATCATCCCACCATGATGAGCATCCGTAACATCAATTCCCCTCAACATTTCTTTCTGATAGTCGGCCCGACCGTCCCCGTCAGAATCTTTCATAAACACTAACTTCGGCTGATGCGAAATAATGACTCCGTCCTCATGAAAAGCCAGACCGTCCGGCACTGTCAGATGATCTGCAAAGACCGTTGATTTGTCTGCGCGCCCGTCACGGTTTGTGTCCTCAAGAATAATGACCTTGTCTTGAGGCACGTCCCCAGGAATGGTCCCCGGAAATGACGGCATCGTAACGACCCATAGCCTTCCCAGCGAATCAAAGGCTATCTGCTCCGGATTACGGAGCTCGGGAAATTCCTTCTCAGAGGCAAAGAGGTTCACTTCGTATCCGTCAGCAACTTTAAAAGATTTCAG
>JAAESJ010000269.1 GCA_024229495.1 Verrucomicrobiaceae bacterium
AAAATGTATCTCAGAAATCCACTCCGAAGCATTACATGTGGGTATTTTGTTGGTCCTCCATAGATGTACAGAAAAGCTACATAGAACCAAATTCGATCAGTCACGTCGGGCTAGTGTTCGACTGAGGCACAGGCAACATGCACACGGGTGTCGTGACCTGCGCATAACTACGTTATCAGCGATTCGGGTTGCGTCATTTCGATTCCTCTAGCCATAGTAAGTGAAACAAAAGTCTTGACTGAAGAGCCACGTCGTTCATGTGATTGAGTTCAGTGTCGTATTTTTCAAGACTTCTATGGCCATCCTTGTGGTGAGCGGCAGCTCTGACAGTGAGTAGAGCTCGGGAAATCACAGGCATTTTAGTGACCTGAAATAGTGACACATAGTACACACGACACCCCTCTCTCTCTCTTCACTTCAGGTGCCAAACAAAATTTATTTGTTACTTGCATGTATGGTAGTTGTACGAAAATAGCAGTAGTTAATAGGTCGACATTAAATTTATATGGTAATTTAATTCTTTTCGAAAATAATAAATATTTTTATCAAAATTATTACGACAACGTAGGTTTAAGAAGATAGAAGACCAATAACAACCTAAATCGTATATCTAGTGTCAGCATTCAGCAAATCGTCTTCTTTAGAGCGAAAAACAAAAATCTTCACTGAAGAACCACGTCGTTC
>JAAESJ010000270.1 GCA_024229495.1 Verrucomicrobiaceae bacterium
TCCCCGGAAATCGGAGCCCTAAATATACTCCACAAACCTTGGTAATACCATACGAAAGTGGCGTTATTGTGACGATTTAACCTTTTTTGCGCCCGCGCAGCAGGTCGTTGGCATGTTCATAGGGAAATAGGTAAATGCCCCAATTTTGCTGTAAGTTGCATTGTTATAAGGTTGATTTCACGCAGAAACGTCACCCCCCCCTTCCCTTAAGCTCCACGAAAAAAGGAAGGAAGAAGATGACTACGGGGTGGGAGATTCCCGAGACTCGGTAAAGAGGCCTGTCATAATCATCCTCGCAAGGATTGGATATTCAGAAAGTTTTTTAACCCAAACTGACATTCACTGGGATACTGCCGACCATCTATTTATGTAGGCAAAGATTAAGGTTCAGCAGAGGCAGTTGGGCGTGTTTACAGTGACACCATCCCCTTGATCACGCCTGTTGAGGGATTGCTCCAATTATCAAACGTGCTGATAATTTCATCGAATTGGCAACGGTGGGTGACAAATGAGGAGATATCGATTTTTCCCTCCCGCAGGGTATCCATGACAAGGTTGAAATCCGATTTGGTGGCATTGCGGCTGCTCATTACGGTCATCTCCCGTGCGTGAAAAAGCGGGTCGGCAAATGAGATGCTTCCCTTGACAATGCTGACCAGTATTAAACGCCCTCCGTGGCCAACATACTCAAAGGCTGCCTCCATCGCTGCCGGGACACCGGTGGCGTCGAATACCCTCCCGGGAAGCTGTCCTCCGGTGATTTCCCGGAGTTGATCAACAATGTTCTCGCGCCCGTCAACACAGGCGTCGACCCCGATAATCTTCCGGCAGTAGTCGAGACGCTCAGGGTTGATGTCGATGGCAATTGTCCTTGCTCCGGCGAGGCGGGCGAAGTGGAGGGTTCCTATGCCGATGGGTCCTGTTCCTGCGATGGCTGCCCATTGACCGGCTTCCAGTCCTGCCCTGTTGACGGCATGGGCTCCAATGGCAAGGCATTCGACCGTCGCGACCTGCTCGTGGCTGAGACCGTCGGCGCGCATCAGGTTTTTTTCCGGAACGGGCATCAACTCGCGCATTCCTCCATCGGTGTGGACCCCCAGTGTGCGAATGGAAGGGCAGCAGTTAGTTTTTCCGCAGAGGCATGTCGGGCATGTGCCACAGTGAATATAGGGAACGGGCACAACCCTGTCTCCTTCCTGGAAATTCCCGGAACTCTCGGCAACTTCCGCCGAAAGCTCGTGGCCGAGAATACGCGGATACTTGAAATAAGGTTGTTTCCCGGCAAAGGCATGGAAATCGGTGCCGCAGATGCCGACCCTGCGGATACGCAGCATGATTTCACCATCTCCCGCCTCGGGTTCAGGGATATCAAGGGCTTGGAAATGTCCGGGTTCCCGGCAACTTATTGCTTTCACGGTTTTGAGGATGACTCAGGGAACCGCTCGGTGCAAGTATCTCGGGCTTGCTAGAGTTCGATCTCAATTGCAATGTAGGGGGTGATGACCCGGGTTGCCTTTGTGTTCGTTTTAATTGCTCTTTGCCCGATGCAGGCGGCAGAGGATGTGCGACTTAAGCTGCATGGTAAGCCCAAGGCCTTGCCTGAAGGTGCCACTACTGAGGACTGGCCACGCTATCTTGGCGCCCATGATGATGCCAGTTGCAGGGAAACCCGGCTATTGAAGGACTGGCCGGCCTCGGGCCCGAAGATTGTCTGGGAATTAGCCCGCGGTGAGTCCTATGCGGCGCCCACCATCGCCGATGGCCGCCTGTTCAGCTTTGATCGTGCGGTTGAAGGTGAGGTTGGAATTAAAGGCAACGAACGCCTTGAGTGCCGTCACCCGGAGACGGGAAAACTGATCTGGGACTTTACCTACCCGGTTGAATATCGTGATCGCTTTGGATACGCAAGTGGGCCCCGAGCTTCACCCGTTATTGATGGTGAATTGGTTTACATCGCCGGGGTAACCGGGCAGTTGCGTGCCATTGAGGTGAAGAGCGGCAAGCAGGTGTGGCATCGGGACTTGATCAAGGATTACGATCACCGACTCGGTTTCTTTGGCTATGGTCCCTCGCCGGTGGTGTGGAAGGAATCGTTGCTTGTCAATGTGGGTGGAGGGGGTGCAGAGGAAAAGGGTGTCTGTGTTGCCGCCTTTGACCGGGTAAGCGGAAAAGAGAAATGGCGTTACCTTGACAGTTGGGGGGCGAGTTATTCCTCACCTGTTGTTTGCAAGATCATGGGGCGTCAGGTATTGCTGGTTTTGGCCGGGGGCGAGAGTCGCCCGGCAACTGGCGGGTTGCTTGGCCTTGATCCGGAGAGCGGTAAGTTGCACTTTCGATTTCCCTGGCGCGCGGATAAATTCGAGTCGGTTAATGCCTCGGTGCCAATCGTTATTGGCGGTAAATATGTCTTCTTATCCGAGTGCTATGGCAAGGGCGGGGTCCTGCTTGAGTGTGACGAGGCACTCAATGCAAAGCCGGTGTGGGAGGAACCAATGTTCGGGATGCACTGGATGACCCCGGTTGAGATTAACGGACATATTTACGGGTTTTCCGGCCGTAACAAGCCGGATGTGCAGTTTAAATGCTTGCGGGTTTCCGATGGAAAAATCCTGTGGCGCGACGACATGCGCTACGAGCATGAGGTCAATGGTCGAAAGATGACCTTGAGCTTTTTCCGAGGCAGTTTGTTGCGGGCTGACGGAAGGGTTTTCTCGCTTGGAGAGGACGGTGTATTTGCCGAGCTGGAACTGGCACCCTCAGGTGTGAAGACCCTGCGGCAGTCTCAGTTGTTTGTGGCCGAGCAGAGCTGGGCGCTGCCGGTTGTTCACCGCGGGCTCCTCTACATCGGTCAGCATTCACGGGGCTTTACGGATGGCAGCAGGCCGAGATTGATCTGTTACGATTTCAGGGCTCCTTGAAAGCAGCCCCGTTCCCGGCAGGAGTCATCCAGTGAAAACAAGGCGTGTTTGGGTAAGGTCGGCTTGCACCTAGAGGATTGAGGAGGGCTTGTAGTCCCTGGCTTCGGGGTATTGCTCCTCAATGCGGCAGACTGACTCGGTGAACGCATTGACCTGCGATTCCGCTGCTCCTGCCTTTGTCTGAGCGGCAATGAGCAACTCATCGAGGCGCTCTCGGCCGATGCCCAGCCGGCTGTCCCCGGCAAGCCTGGAAAGGAGGTCATTTTCACGCACTTCTCCGGCACGCAGTGCACGCAGGCTTGCCACGGCATGCTCCTTGATGGCTTCATGGGCGGCTTCCCGTCCGGCACCGCCCTTGACCGCCTCCATGAGGAAGGTTGTGGTGGTCAGGAAGGGCAGATAGCGCTCATTCTCACCGGCGATGACGTCCGGGTAGGCTTCCATCTGCACCAGAATCGTGAGGAACGTTTCAAATAACCCGTCGGCGGCAAAGAATGCATCGGGCAGCATCACGCGGCGAACAACCGAGCATGAGACATCCCCCTCATTCCACTGATCCCCGGCCAAGTTGCCGGCCATTGTCAGGTAACCTTTCAGCAATGCATGGAAACCGTTTACCCTTTCGCAGGAGCGTGCATTCATCTTGTGGGGCATCGCCGAGGAGCCAACTTGTCCCTCGGCAAAACCCTCGCCGGCAAGCTCGTGCCCGGCCATGAGGCGCAGTGTTTTGCAGAAGCTTGACGGGGCCGCAGCCAGCGCGGTCAACGATGAGACGACGCGAAGGTCGATTGAGCGCGGGTATACCTGTCCGACATTCTTTGCCGCCTTCGGCATTCCCAGATGATTGATAACCCTTGATTCCAGTTCAGCGACCTTGGAGTCATCCCCCTCAAACAGGGCGATCTGGTCAAGCTGGGTGCCAACGGCACCTTTCAGTCCCCGGGCAGGATAACTTGCTGCTGTTTGCTCGAGGCTATCAAGGGCGCCCATGAGTTCCTCTCCGAACATGGCCACGCGCTTTCCGAGTGTTGTTGTCTGAGCGGCAACGTTGTGGGTGCGTGCGGAGATGTAGAGATGTTTCCATTGTTCAGCGCGCCTAGCCATGGCTGAAAGCGTGGCGGCGGCTTTTTCACGAATGACCTGTAACGATCGGTAAACCTGTAACTGCTCGACGTTCTCAGTGAGGTCCCGGCTGGTCATTCCCTTGTGGATATGCTCACAACCTGCCAAGTCACAGAATTCCTCGATCCTGGCCTTCACGTCATGACGGGTGACCTGCTCGCGGCGCATGATGGAGTCGATATCGACTTCATTCTTGACCTTTTCATATGCATTGATGTCCTTCTCGCTGATGTCCAGTCCGAGTTCGGCCTGTGCCTTCATTACCGCTATCCAGAACTCGCGTTCCAGGATGACCTTGCCTTCAGGGGACCAGATGGATTGCATCGGTGCGGTGGCATAGCGCTCGGCGAGA
>JAAESJ010000271.1 GCA_024229495.1 Verrucomicrobiaceae bacterium
CGTGAAATTGATAAGGAAACGGACCCAAATGATCCTCTTGATTTTCCTGCATTCCTTGGAGAATTAGCCTACAAAATCGAGCAGGGCACGGTAGGAAACCAAAACTATACCGGGGCATTGGGAATGGATTTCACCGTTCAGGAACCGATCAGAATTCTGGAACTCGGAGCATTCGACAGTGGAGCTAACGGGCTCATGAGACCCATCACTGTGACCATGTGGGACCGTAACGACCAAGGCACACCTGGTTTTGCAGATGACTCAGGTGATGAAATTCTCGGGGAAGTTCAGTTCATAGAGGAAAATGATGGCGAACTCCGTGACGCGCACCGGATGATTGAGCTCGATGCCGATTTAATTCTTGAAGCAGGATCCTACACTATTATTGCTAGCGGATATGGTGCCGGTGAACCGAACGTAAACCCGGCCAATGCAAGCATGAGTGTCAGTGATAGTGCGGCAATTACTTTCGTTGGAGGGAGCCGTTTCGGTGATGACACCTTAGCTTGGCCGACACAAATTGATGGAGGACCCGTTAACCGTTACGCGGCAGGAACGTTCTCCTTTGAAATTGTCAGTGATGATGAAGATAATGACGGGATCCCTGATTTTTGGGAAGAGAAATACGGAGTTGATGATCCGGAAGGTGACCCGGACAATGACGGACTGACCAATTTGGAAGAATACGAATTAAGGACCAAGCCAGACAACAAAGA
>JAAESJ010000272.1 GCA_024229495.1 Verrucomicrobiaceae bacterium
AGTGGCAAAGTCGACGATTATATCACCGGCTAACTGATGAAGTCAGCGATCTTTAATAACTCCACCTCTACCAACTTCATCCCTCTGAAACTCTAACTGTGGTTTAACAATAACCACCATATCAAACCCTGAGGCAATCACTGAGACCAACGGCTCAAGTATCTTGGTCAGTGAGATAAACGAAACATCAGCAACTGCAATTGTTGGAGGCTCATCGACATCACTGGGCGTGATTTTCCTACAGTTGAATTTTTCCCGGACAACGACCCGTTTGTCATTCCGAATTTTCCAAGCCAACTGGTTTGTTCCAACATCAAATGCGTAAACCTGTGAAGCCCCTCGCTGTAGCAAGCAATCAGTGAATCCGCCTGTTGACGAACCAATATCAATAGCCACTCGACCAACAGCATTGATGCCGAAATCATTGAGCGCAGCTTCCAGCTTTAAACCTCCGCGGCTCACGTATTTGGGCCGCTCCTTAATGTAAATAACGGTTTCGCCGCTCACTTTAGATGCGGGTTTGTCAATAACGTGACCTCCAACAAGCACTTCCCCTGCAAGAATTAGCCGCTTGGCTTCTTCCCGAGATTTCACCATGCCGCGATTAATGAGCTCCTGATCAAGTCGAAGCGATTTCATGAAATACCCGAAACTCTTGAGCTTGGATCACAACCTTCTGATGGTAAGGGCATTATGAGCTTTATTAATTGACTGGGCTTTAATATAGGCTGATACGCCCATCGGTCACGATAATTTCTTCCCTCTGAAAAAAGTGGAATCCGATTGAATTCAGTCTCCCGGCAAGCGATAGATCGGCGATGTCACAACCTTCATTTCAGACTGATGACTTAAGAATCTCCCGGATCCGGCCATTGATCGCTCCGGCGATATTGATGGACGACATGCCGGAAAGCGCTGAGGGCGCAAAGCTGGTAAGTAATGCCAGAACAGCGGCTACAAATATACTCCAAGGAACAGATGACAGGCTGCTTGCTGTCGTTGGCCCCTGTTCTATCCATGATCCGAAATCCGCAATTGAGTATGCCCATAAACTCAAACCACTTGCCGATAAGCTCAGTGATGACTTGCTTATCATTATGCGGGTTTACTTCGAAAAGCCGCGCACAACAGTAGGATGGAAAGGCCTTATTAACGACCCTAACCTCGATGACTCATTTGACATAAATGAAGGCCTCAAAGTTGCCCGCCGTTTGTTATTGGATATTTCAGACATTGGAATTGCCTCTGGCACCGAGTTTCTTGACACCATTAGCCCACAATTCGTTGCCGATTTGATCGCTTGGGGCGCCATCGGAGCCCGCACCACTGAAAGCCAAATCCACAGGGAGCTTGCCTCAGGTTTATCCATGCCCGTAGGATTCAAAAACGGCACCGGCGGTAGCGTTCAGATTGCCGTAGACGGAATTAAGGCTGCCGCAAATCCCCACCACTTTCTTTCTGTTACCAAACAGGGAGTGAGCGCAATTGTAAGCACCGAAGGCAATAACTCCTGCCATGCAATATTGCGAGGCTCTTCCAACGGGACGAATTTCGACAAGAACTCGATCACTTCAGCATCTGATCTCCTTGAATCAAATGGACTGTCACGCTGCCTAATGGTGGACTGCAGTCATGGCAACAGCTGCAAGGATCACACCCGCCAGAGTTCTGTGGCAGATCACCTGGGAGAGCAAGTTGCTGGTGGCAGCAGGGATATCGTTGCCGTAATGGTTGAAAGCCACCTCACCTCCGGCAGCCAAAGACTCAACAGTGACAGATCAAAAATGCTCTACGGACAAAGCGTTACTGATGCCTGTATCGGATGGGACGAAACTGAAGTGCTCCTTGAGAATTTGGCACAGTGCGTGAGCAACAGGCGAAGTCGAGGTTAACTTAACTTGGAATCAATCCCATGGAGCGAACCATGTCCCGCTCCTCGCGCAATTCAGCAACGGAAATGTCAATTTTCTCGCGGGAAAATTCATTGATATCGACATCAGTCACAATTTCCCACAAAGCACCATCGCTGCGCACAGGGAATGATGAAATCAGGCCTTCATCGATGCCGTAGCTGCCATCTGAGCATACGCAAACACTGTTGGATGCCCCCTCCTCACTCATTTCACATAAATGCCCCACGCTGTCGACTACGGCATTGGCAGCCGAGGCTGCTGAAGATGATCCGCGAGCCTCAATGATCGCAGCGCCTCGCTTTTGAACGATTGGAATAAACTCATCCTTTAACCACGCATCGTCACCAATCACCTCGTTTGCTGACTTGCCAGAGATTAAAGCATTATAGAAGTCAGGGTATTGTGTTGCTGAGTGATTCCCCCAAATCGTCATGTTGCTGATTTCACTCACATGGGCGCCGGATTTCTGCGCGAGTTGTGTTTTTGCCCGATTCTCATCAAGCCTCGTCATCGCATGCCAACGCTCATTTGGAACATCAGGAGCATTGTTCATTGCGATCAGACAATTCGTATTGCAGGGGTTGCCGACAACCAGAACGCGAACATCAGAAGCCGCAGAATTATTGATCGCCTGCCCCTGACCTGTGAAAATCTTGCCGTTGATTCCAAGCAGATCTCCCCTTTCCATGCCAGCTTTTCGCGGCACGCTACCTACCAGCAATGCCCAGTTTGTGGCATTGAAGCCTTCATCAAGGTCGCAGGTCGGGTTAATCTTGTTCAGGAGAGGGAATGCGCAGTCGTCAAGCTCCATGCAGACGCCTTCGAGAGCCTTCATCGCTGGCTCAATCTCGATAAGGTTAAGATTTACCGGTTGGTTGGGGCCAAACATTGATCCCGAGGCGATTCGAAACAGCAGTGAGTAGCCAATTTGGCCGGCGGCGCCGGTTACTGAGACGGTGATAGGTGATTGCATTCTAGCTGAGGTGTATGACCAAGGTTTAATTCATTAAGTGACTGTTATCCTAAATAAGGTTCAGACGCTTTTCAATGCCTTCACATAGGGCATGAATCAAGACTTTTTGTGCTTCCTGAATACGTGCGGTGTCCTGGTGTTCTACAACTATCTCGACATCAGCGAGTCCGCGCATACTTCCCCCATCACGGCCAAGGAGGGCAATCGAACTCATCTTCCGAGCTTTGGCCGTTTCGATTGCACTTCGCACATTATCAGAATTCCCACTGGTCGAAATTCCAACCAGCACATCCCCCTCCCTGCCAAGCCCTTCGACCTGTCGGGAAAACACACAGTCAAAGCCGTAGTCATTACCTGTGGCAGTGAGAAAACTTCCATCTGCAGTAAGCGCTATCCCTGGCAAAGAGCGTCGATCATCACGGAATCGACATAACAGCTCTGTCATGAAATGAGACGCATCGGCAGCACTCCCCCCATTTCCACAGGCAAGGATTTTATTATCGCGCTCAATAGCATCTGAAAGCACACTTAGTGCCTCTTCGAATTGCTCTTCGCAGCTCCGCAGCAATTGGATTGCTTCAATCGCACCATTGATGGAATGCTCTAAGAGTGACATGTATTAACCTATTGCCCATTTTATTGAGCGGTCATCGCATTTTTGCAAAAAACATTAAATGAGGATGAATCGTGGCAAATCACCAACTCGCGCCGGCGCTACCAACATCCCATTGCTCAACGAGTTCATCAGGGAAGTCATCAAGGAAACGTGATGGTCGTTGCATGATATCACCGGTCCTGGAATTTGGCCACATATAGGGATAGCTTAGATAAAGCTCATCCTTTGCCCTTGTGACAGCTACATAGAAAAGGCGACGCTCCTCTTCAAGGCCACTTTGTTCGTCGTCATCCTCCTCAATCACTCGCGCATTGGGAAACATTCCCTCCGTTAACCAAATGACGAATACCACCCGCCATTCAAGCCCCTTGGCTTGATGCACACTGGAAAGGGTTAATGCCTCAGAAAGATCTTTCCTCTGACCTCCTGACTCAGGGCCGCCGTCAACGCCGGCGAGAAGTGCCAATTGCCCCAGGAATTCAGATACGTCGTCAAATTGAGCGCTATATCCCTTCAACTGGTCAAGGTCCTGAATCCGATTGTCATAATTGGGGAACTTGCTTCGCATGTAGTCATCATAAACACCTCCCATTACCGATTTAATCATATCTTGAGGCGAAGCGAGTTGCTCGCCATCGAGCAATTCATCAAGCGTATAGCCGAGCTGGCTCCATGAGGAGCGTGCCTTGCCCGGTATCTTGAAGCCTTCAATATGTTCAGTAAATGATCGAGGATGGGTGTTCGCATCAGCCAGCGGAGAAGCGCGCCATTGCCCCCAGAGTTTGTCTGCGCTAACTGTTCCAATACCTGGCAACATCCGCGCGATTCTCTTGAAGGCCACTTCATCTCGACGGTTGACTGCCAATTTCATGAAGGCGGCCACATCCTTTACATGCGCCTGCTCAAAGAAGCGCAATCCACTGGTGATATTAAATGGGATACCGCGGTTGGTAAGCTCCATCTGCAGCTCCATGGCCTGGAAATGAGCGCGATACAAAACGGCCATCTCCTCCAGCTCTATTCCCTCGTCGCGCAATTCGAGAACACGCTGAGCAACAAAGCATGCCTGCGTCGACGGGTCATTCAGGGCAATGAGTGCCGGTAGCTCTCCTCGCGCAGGGCGATGAGCCCGAAGGTTCTTCTCATACTGTTTCGTGTTGGCCTTGATGGAATGATTGGCCAACTCGAGAACTTCAGGAACAGAGCGGTAATTAGTTTCAATCTTAAAGGTTTTCGCCTTTGGATACGTATCGGAGAATTCGAGAATGTGCTCGAAGTCCGCCCCCCGCCATGAGTAGATCGATTGCGCATCATCCCCCACTACCATCAGGTTACCGTGTTTGGCGGCGCAGTTATCGATAAATTGTGATTGCACCCAGTTCGTGTCTTGGTACTCATCGACCAAGACAAACTGAAACTGTGACTGGTAATATCCTGCTATTTCCGGGTTCTCCTCAAGAAGCCGTAACGAGAGTACCAGCAAGTCATCAAAATCTGCACTGTTGGTAGCCAGCTTGCGTTCGCAATACGCTTTCCGGACGCTGGAGATACTCTCATGAAGCTCCTCAAAATATGGATAACGAGCCTCAATAATCTCCTGCAATTCAATGCCGGTATTATCAGAAAGGCTGAACATGTTTGCCAGGACCTCAGGCTTTGGAAAGCGCACCTCCTTAGTATTCACTCCTGCAGCGGCAATCGATACCGCCATCAGGTCTTTCTGGTCTTCGCGATCCATGATCGAGAAGGAATTGGTAAGGCCAACCTTTTCCGCATGGCGGCGCAATAGACGGTTTCCGATTGAGTGGAAAGTGCCGCCCCAGATGGAACGCGTCTCATGGGGAACGAGGTCGCCGACACGATCGAGCATTTCCCTAGCAGCCTTGTTGGTGAAAGTGAGAAGAAGGATATTCTCAGGGGGGATGCCGTTATCGAGCAGGTAGGCAACACGGTATGTCAACGTGCGCGTTTTGCCGCTGCCTGCCCCTGCGATCACCAGTGAAGGCCCGAGAAGAGAGGTTACGGCAGCATATTGCTGGTCATTAAGTTCGGAGCGGTAGTCGATGGAGCCTCCCTGACCGGATGGCGAACTTGACTCGATGGTGTATTTACGAGCCATCAGGCAACGGGGGTCGCGGCTTACTTATCACTGCCGCTATCAACCTTACGCACATGGGCCATGTAAGAGCTCAACTCCTTCTTGACGATAGGAAGCAGAACATACACCCCGATCAGGTTGGGAACGACCATGCAAAAGAACAGGGCATCGGCGAGACGAATCACATTCCCAAGTGATGCAGCGGCGCCGACAACAATGAACCCGCAGAAGATCAACTTAAAGGCTATTACAATTGGGCGGTTGTTTCCGAAGAGGTAAATCACCGCCTGTTCCGCATAATAGGACCAGGAAATCATGGTGGAAAAGGCAAACAGGAACACCGCGACGGCAAGGACATAGGGGAACCATCCGATGACGCTCTTGAAGGATTCGGAAGTCAGCCAGATTCCCCCGCTCCAGCCGTCGCGAAGACGAATTTGATCTGCAGCAACCCATCCCTGAGCCTCTCCCTTGTATTCCTTTACCCTGTACCAGCCATCGGGATTAGCATCACCGTCTTCAGCTTTCGAGAAGTGCAATTTTGTACCGGCCTCCAATGTAGAGACAATCTCAGTTCCTCCGGGGCTTTGCGTCAGGTTGATTTCATTCAAGGCATCTGCCTTCACATTCCACATTCCGGTCGAGATAATCACCAAGGCGGTCATTGTGCACACCACAACCGTGTCAATAAAGGGCTCCAGAAGGGCCACGAGGCCTTCGCTGGCAGGACGACTGGTCTTGACCGCTGAATGTGCAATGGGAGCTGAGCCCACACCTGCCTCGTTTGAAAACACGCCCCGCTTAATGCCCTGGATCAGGGCACCGATAAAGCCTCCAACCGCAGCACTGCCGGAAAAGGCTTCACTGACAATTAGCCCTATAGCTCCGGGAATGGCTGCGGCATTTACTGCCAGGACGACAATTGCTGCGATCACATAAGTGACGCACATGAAGGGCACCAGAAAAGCCGTCACCCGGGCAATCCAGACGATGCCGCCAATGATCACAAGGGCGACCATGATGGCCACTATCAACCCGAAGTGCCAACCGGTTTCAAGAATCCCAAAACTATCCGAAAACTGTGCGTGCGCCTGGTTGGACTGGAACATGTTACCGGCACCGATTGCCCCGGCGATACAGAAAACCGCAAAGCTGATGGCTAGAATCTTGCCAATCGGCACCCACATCCCCCCCTTGGCACCTAGGCCATCGCGAAGGTAATACATCGCTCCGCCACGCGTTGTCCCATCCGCGTCAACACGCCGGAATTTCACACCCAGCGTGCATTCGGTGAACTTGGTGGTCATACCGCAGAGACCGACAACGATCATCCAGAAAGTAGCACCGGCTCCCCCAATGCCGATGGCAACGGCAACCCCGGCAATATTACCAAGGCCGACAGTGGCGGAGAGAGCCGCCGAGAGGGCCTGAAAATGCGTGATTTGTCCCGGAGCACCAGGATCAGTGTATTTTCCCTGGATCGTCCGCTTGGCGACTCCCATTGCGCGGAAATTGATAAAACGAAAATAAATGGTCAGGAAAATGGCAGTCGCGGCAAGAATGATAAGAACAAGGGGAATCGCGGGAACAGTCGGGTCCTTGCTTACCGGAACGGCCCAAAAGACAATGGATTCGGCTCTCTCCGCCACAGGTTCCAGTGTCTCGTCAATAATCTGGTCCATGTCTCTTTCAGAGGCCTGACCCGTCATCGTCATGCCTGCATGAATGAAAAGCGCCATAAAGAGCGGCAATAATCCTCGCACCATTGGCCAACAATCCTTCTGAAAAAAGTTCATGGTGATTAAGCTATGTGCCCGCACTGCCACATGTCGAGGATTTCTTTAAGTAAACTTAATGAAAATCATCACCGCAATGCCTGCTCATCATCTAAAATGCATACCGTGGGCAATCACCGGCCATTTCAACGCCATCATTCGCCTTGCCCTGTTAAACTTCAGTGTTATGGGACACTTTCCCCAGCAGGACATATTTTCCTCAATGCCAACGAAACCAAGCCTTGATTCCAAGCGTTCATTCTAGTAAGAACCTACGCCCCGTTGTAGCGAATCAGATCGTATCGGGCCATTGAATATGTCAAAGGCAGGAAAAGGCAAGGAGATCACCCATCCCGAGGGCGAGTTGGTGACGTCCGCAGAGCGGGCCAAGCGCCAGTGGAAACTGGATGCGATCAGCACCGGTACGGGTGTGTTCCTGGCACTCTTCATGTGGGGACACATGTTCTTTGTAAGTAGTATCCTGACCGGGGAACGCGGCTTCAACTGGATCTCCGACCTCTTTGAGCACTACTGGCTCGCCCAGCCGACACTTGTCATCGTAACGATTGTGTTTTTTGTGCACTTTGTCACCGCCAGTCGGAAGATTCCCGCCAAACTTGCTGAAAGAAAGCGCGTAAAGAAACTTGGTGATGACATCGCAGGCAGTGAATGGAATTTTTCCAAGGAGGATCGCAAGGAACTTGAGAAAGTGCGCCCGCACAAGGAGACCAGCCTGTGGATATGGCAGGTGCGCTCAGGCATGATTATCCTGGCCCTTGGCTCAGTTCACCTTTTTGTGGTAATCGCTGATGTCGCACAGCGCACCTTTAATATAGGCGAAGGCGTGGGCATTAATGCAACCGAAACCATGGAGAGGGTTCAGGGAGGCATGTGGATCCTCTACGCCATCCTGCTTTACGCCGTAGAAGTCCATGCCGGCATTGGACTTTACCGGGTAACCGTTAAGTGGGGTCTGGGAGCGAAGATTCCCATCCTGGGCTCCCGCATCACCCGCAGCATGGCGCAGAAGATGGAGCGCATCGTTCTGTGGTTCTTCCTCATTATCGGTTTCATCACCCTACTGGTAATGGCTGGAGTCATTGACCCACCACTTGAGTTCCTACTTCCTGCTGAATCCGGCGCAAAATAAAGATGAGTGAGCTTATTACCACGGATGTTCTTGTCATAGGTGCCGGTCTGGCCGGCGAACGTGCGGCTATTTCGGCCGCCGCAGAAGGCAACGATGTGGTGATTCTTTCACTCGTTCCGCCACGAAGAAGCCATTCCTGCGCGGCACAGGGAGGTATGCAGGCAGCCCTTGGAAACTGCAACAAAGGCGCAGGTGACAGTGAAGAATTGCACTGGCTTGATACGGTAAAGGGCAGTGATTGGGGTTGCGACCAGGAGGTTGCCCGGATTTTTGCTGATACGGCACCTGTTGCCATGCGTGAAATGGCTCACCATGGGGTGCCCTGGACCCGGGTGAAGGGCGGACCGGCTGACTATTTTATCAAGGGAAAGAAAGTCACCCTTGAGGAACCCAGGGAAAATGAAGGGCTCATTATGCACCGTGATTTCGGCGGGGTATCACGTTGGCGAACCTGTTACACTGCTGACGGCACTGGCCACACGGTACTTTATGCCATGGACAACATGGTGATTGAACTCGGCATATCTGTTCATGACCGCATGGAGGCGATCGCGTTGATCCATGACGGTGAGAAATGTCACGGCGCTGTTGTGCGCTGCCTGCGAACCGGCGAGTTAAAAAACTATGTTGCCAAGGCAACAGTGATCGCCACTGGAGGATTCGGCCGGGTTTATAAATACAGCACCAACGCCATTATCAATCAGGGAACCGGGCAGTCCATCGCTCTTGACACAGGCCTGGTTCCCCTTGGTAACATGGAAGCTGTCCAGTTCCACCCAACAGGGATCGTGCCTACCGATATTCTCGTCACTGAAGGCTGCCGTGGAGACGGAGGACTGCTGCTCGACGTTGATGAATATCGATTCATGCCAGATTATGAACCGGACAAACAGGAGCTTGCCAGCCGTGATGTAGTCAGTCGTCGCATGACTGAGCATATACAGAAAGGAAAGGGAGTTCCCAGCCCGGATGGAGAACACCTGTGGCTTGACCTTCGTCATCTCGGTGAGGATCACCTGCGCACCAAACTGCGCGAGGTTTACGATATCTGTATGTATTTTCTCGGCGTAAACCCAATCAAGGAACTGGTTCCGGTGCGCCCCACACAGCATTACAGCATGGGCGGAATCCGGGTGAACAAGGACGGGCACGCCTATGGGCTCAAGGGGCTGTGGAGTGTTGGAGAGTCAGCTTGCTGGGACATGCACGGAATGAACCGTCTCGGCGGAAACAGCCTTGCTGAAACAGTCGTTGCCGGAATGTTTTGCGGACAAAGAATGGGACAGTGGGCAAAGGCACAAACCCACGAGGTTGATAAGGCCCTTGCGGATAAAGCCCTCAATGCCCAACATGAACGAATCAGTTCACTGATATCCGGCGGCATTGGAGAGGCAAACGAGAATGTCGATGAATTGCTCATTGCTGCACAGGAAATATTACAGGACAAAGTCGGGATTTTCCGCAAGGGAGAGGAACTTGAGCAGGCTGTCGTCGAATTGCGTGAAATTTACCGTCGTTCCGGGAACTTGAAAATGCGCTCAGCCTTCAAGGGCGCCAATCCCGAGCTGGCCGCCGCAATCCGTCTGCCTGGAATGCTCAAGCTTGCGCTGTGCGTTGCCAAGGGGGCCCTCCTGCGCACGGAGAGTCGGGGCGGGCACTCCCGAGAGGATTATCCGGAGCGAAATGACAGGGACTGGCTTAAGCGAACCCTTGCACGTTGGCCGATCGGGGCAGATGAACCCGACATCAGCTACGAGCCCGTGGGATTACTTGAGAGCCCTCCAGGGCAACGCGGATACGGAGGCGCTGAAAATATCGCTATGGAGCAAAGCGTTGAGGATTACAACGCAACAGTTGAGAGTGAATGGATCAAGCAGGGATGGCATCCAACAGCCACGCCGCTTGGCACTGAGCTCAAGGAAATGGTAGAGTATGCGTCCACTAAAAAATCCTGAAGCATGGCAAGGCAATTAACACTGAGAATCTTTCGTTACGACCCCCTTGACCCGGAGTCGAAGCCCTGCTTTGTGGACTATGAGATGGAGGAAACTCCAAGGTTGAACCTGTTTGTCGCATTGCACCGAATTAGGGAAAACCAGGCTCCTGACCTGCAGTTCGACTTTGTCTGTCGCGCCGGTGTATGCGGCTCATGCGGCATGATGATTAATGGTCGCCCGACACTGGCATGCAGGACACTGACCGCGGAATTGCCTGAACTGATCACCCTAGCCCCGATGCCAGCATTTAAGTTAATCGGCGACCTCTCTGTTGATACGGGGACATGGTTCCGCGGAATGTCCGAGCGCGTTGAATCATGGATTCACACCCAGAAAGAATTCGACCCCACTGCCGAGGAAGAACGCATGGATGATGAAACTGCTGAAAAAATTTATGAATTGGATCGGTGCATTGAATGTGGATGCTGCGTGGCGGGTTGCGCTACAGCGAACATTCGAGAGGATTTTCTTGGCGCCACGGCCCTCAACAGGATCGGCAGGTTCATGATTGACCCAAGGGATGAGAGGAGCAGTGAAGATTGGTTCGAACTGGTTTCAACTGACGAGGGCGTTTTTGGCTGCATGGGGCTCATGGGCTGTGATGATGTCTGCCCTAAGGAATTACCGCTGCTCGATGTGTTTGCATATATGCGCCGGCGGATGTCTCAGGTGGCGGCAGGAAAAGCCAAGCCTGATGCCGGCACCAGCCTTCCGGTAATCAGCTAACCCAATTTAAGCCTTACTCTCTGCCCACTTTAAAGGATGAGGGCACTGCTCTAGGAGCAGCAATCATTTGCCAAACATAACAGCCCCGAGCAAAGTGTGAATTGATGCCAGAAGAACCCGACCTCCAACTGCCTTGCGACGTCCTCCTTGATGACAAATGGGACACATCCGCCCTGCGCTCCGTTGTTGACCAGCGCTGTCATGCAGGACGAAAGCCTTCCCACCTTTTCCTTGGGCGGAAAGAATCATTACTTCTGCGCAAACATCTTGGAGACGCCTTTGGAGCAGAAACCGTGTCGACTTTCAATGCCCTCTACTATATGGGAATGCTTGTAACGGAGCTGGACACCCCATCTTGCGTCAGAGTAGCCGGCGAGAAATTCATGGACAGGTTGGAGCGCAGAGGGCTAGATCTCTCAAAATGGGGAGAGGATGACTTCTCTGAGTGGGAGCTTCATTTCAGCTGACACCATCGAATAGCTCCAGTTGTTGCCCCTCTTCACCCTCTACGCGGGGACGGAACCTGACCCCGGCTCCCAGCAATCTCACTGATTTTCCTCCGCCCCGTATCCAGCCCTCCTCAACAAGGGCACTGAATACGGACTGATCAACCCCTTCAGCGCGACACTCAACAGTGGTTTGCCTGAAGTCGGTAAACTTCACCTTCACGAATGCGGAACACACTACCCTGTTCTTGTGCTTGCCTGACAATTCAGACAGCAGTTCACTAAGTAGCTTATCAAGCTCAAGCTCGCCCTGCTCAAGCGTTGCTAGATCAGCAGGAAATGTCCGTTCAACGCTGAGGGATTTTCTCTCCCTGTTCGGCATTACCTTTCTCTGATCCACCCCCCTGCACAACCGGTACAACTCCCCTCCAAACCGTCCAAAAGCCATGTGCAGATCCACAAGGTTCAGCTTTTGAAGGTCACCGCAAGTCTTGACCCCGAGTGAGGAAAGTCGCTCTTCAGTTTTCTTTCCCACTCCCCAGATCTTGCTCACGGAAAGCTCTTGCATAAATGCGAAAACTTGATCGTGCGGGATTTCAAACTGCCCGTCCGGCTTGTTCCAATCACTGGCAATTTTGGCAAGCAGTTTATTAGGCGCTATTCCAGCCGAGGCAGTAAGACCGGTCTCCTTTTTAATCCTGAAACGGATCTCACGAGCAAGGGAACTTCCCTTTGAATTCAGGTGGGCTAGGTCAAGGTAGGCCTCATCAAGGGAAAGGGGCTCAACCGTAGGAGTAAATTCTCCAAAGATAGACCTGATGCGATTTGCCTCCCTGCGATACAGCTCGTGTCTAACTGGCAGGATGATCAGCTCAGGGCAGAGCTCGAGCGCCTTAAAAGAAGGCATGGCGCTGCGACAACCATATTTGCGAGCCACATAATTGCAGGTGGTAAGCACTCCCCTGCCACCAGGCTTGCCTCCAACCGCAACGGGTTGTCCCGAGAGCTCTGGACGTTCACGCATTTCAACGGCAGCGTAAAAACAATCCATATCTATATGAATTATCTTCCCTAATTGTTGATTTGCCTCTCCGGGTTGCATCTTTCCCTGAATTGGTGATAATGCCACACTCATCGAATCCAAAGTTCAAGACAAACTCAACTATTTCACCATTATGAAGACGCTGCTGACCAGTAAATCCGCCATAGTGATCATGCGATCACTATTCACTCTCTGCGCCGCAAGCCTTGCTTTCTCGTGTGCAAAAACAGAACCCACAAAGGTTGAAGCGCAACAAACTGGTGAGCCCGGAACTCAATCCGCCGAGGCATCATCCGACTCGAAACCGGCAGACAACGTTAGCCTTAACGCCATCGACGCCTTCATTAAGTCGAAGGGCATCGACAAGAGCGCCAACGGCTGGAAGACGCGACTGCCGAAGCCACCTCAGGTCAAATTTGAAGATGGCAACTCCTACTACTGGAATCTTGAGACGAACGTCGGTGTAATCAAGGTTAAGCTGAACCCGCAAGTTGCGCCTATGCATGTCAGCAGCACCATCTACCTGACCCGCCTCGGCTTCTACGACGATGTCGTCTTCCATCGAGTCATAAAAGGATTCATGGCGCAGGGTGGCGACCCGCTTGGACGCGGAACCGGTGGGCCTGGATACAATTACAACGGAGAATTCTCTCCCACCGTCAAACACGACCGACCAGGCCTTCTCAGTATGGCCAACGCCGGCCCGGGGACGGACGGAAGCCAGTTCTTCATTACTTTCCAGCCGACCCCGCATCTCGACGGCAGGCACACCATCTTTGGTGAGGTAGTAGACGGCATGGATGCCGTCAAAAAACTCGAAGCACGAGGCAGTCGCAGCGGTCAAACCACGGAAGACCTTCGCATCCAAAAAGCCTCCATTGCGGTGGAGTAACCCCAAGCCACCACCACTGAAGAAACTCCCCCTGAATCAGAAAGTCATCAAATTAGACCTTCAAGCCAAGCTCAACAATTTTAACCCACAATGAACACGCTGCCTGTCAATAAACTCGCTAAAACAATCATGGGCTCCCTGTTTACGCTCTGCTTCGCGGGCCTTACTTTTTATTGCCCAGCCACTGAGCCCAAAAACGACAAAGGCCACCAATGCGCAGAGCCTGAGCCAGAACCAACATCTGAATCTGCATCCAACCCCGTGATTAAGATCATTACCAGCATGGGACCAATCCACGTTGAACTGAACAGGGAAAAGGCACCGATCAGTGTTGCCAACTTCCTGGCTTACGTGAAAGACAAGCATTATGACGGGACGATCTTCCATCGCGTCATTGGTGACTTCATGATCCAGGGTGGCGGCTTCGCCAAGGGCGATGTGCCGATGCAAAAAAAGGTCAAGCCCCCCATCAAGAACGAGGCAAAAGCATCGGGGCTCTCCAACCTGCGTGGCACCATCGCGATGGCGCGAACAAACGCCCCGGACAGCGCTACTGCGCAGTTCTTCATTAATGTTGTAGACAACAAGAATCTTGATGCCGGGGGCTTCAGCCCGGACGGTTACGCCGTATTCGGAAAGGTGGTCTCGGGAATGGAAACCGTGGACAAAATCCGCACTGTGAAAACCGGTTCAAAGGCACTGACAACCACCTCCGGCATCCGACCAATGCGCAATGTACCGCTGGCAGCTGTCATCATTGAGTCAATTGCGCTCAAGAAGTGAGCACACGCTTAATTCCTGACTCAGGCAAGCTCCTCAAGCAACTTAAGGGCGTTTTCAGCAGAGGCGTCCTCATGAACAATTGCATTTAAACATCGCGCAACGCTGACGGGAGAAGAGTGTTGCCAGACATTGCGACCAACTGCCACACCGGATGCCCCGGCATCCATGGCATCCCGAACCATCTGGAAAAGCATCCGGTCATCCCCCATGGCAGCCCCACCTAGCACGACGACAGGAACGATGCAGGAATCAACAATCGCCTTGAATCCATCAACGCTGCCACCGGTGGGGAATGCCGTCTTCACCACGTCCGCCCCAATCTCGGCGGCAATCCTCGCCGCAAATGAAATGTTTTCCGGGGTGTAGTGATCAGGGTAGCCAATGCCGTAGGGCAAAGACTCGAGGATGACCGGCAGCCCTGCCTCGCTGCACTCGCTGACAAGGCTTGCGCATTCGCGGAAAATCCTGTCCTCCTCACGGTGATGGGGATAACACATGTTCATGACGGCGTTGGCCCCGATCTGCATGCCATCCTCAACAGAAAAGGCCCGGTAACTGCCCTTGTCCGGATTATCCCCGTGCACGGGCTTGTAAAGATCCGTGCGAAAACAGACTCCCTTCCCACTGAGAACCTCACTGCAGGAACGCCCGACCCCATAATTAACCACATACCCGTCCACATGAGGGTTTAGCTCCTCAATAATAGCCGCAGGATCCTCAAGGCCAGGCACAGGTATGACCGTGCCATGATCAATGGGCAGAATCACGGTTTTCCCTTCTTTAAAGAATTGCTCCCAGTGGCCGTTAAAATGCGGATCTTCGCTCATTGCTACAGGTTTACTTAAACTTCCTTTAGGACAAAGAAAAACTTGGCTTAAGTGCCATGATCCGGTACATCCTTGATGTTCGAATTATAGAGTTTTTCAACGTCGAAATAATACGCCATGCCATATCTGAAAACCAACGGAATCAATATGTTTTATGAGGAGCAGGGTTCTGGCGATCCCCTCCTGTTGATCATGGGCATCACCGCCCCCGGCGCTGTCTGGGAGGCTCACGCCGAGGCCTGGCAGGAGAATTTCCGCTGCATCATGGGCGATAACCGTGGTGTCGGGCAAAGCGACAAGCCGGAGGGACCCTACTCGAGTGAAATGATGGCCGATGACTATGCCGGTCTGCTTGATGAACTTGGCATTGAGAAGACCCGGGTCGTTGGTTGCTCAATGGGCTCCGTTATTGCCCAGCAACTGGCCCTGCGCCATCCTGACAGGGTCCAGAGCACCGTCCTGATGTGCACCTGGGCACGGTGTGATCGCTACGCCAAGGGCGTTTTTGAGCACCTGCAGAACGCAAAGGCGCGCCTGCGCCCGGAGGAGTTCATGAAATATGTGCAACTATTGATCTTCACCAAGCCCTTCTGGGACAATGATGACGGCTACCAGGCTATCCTGGACGGTCAACTTGATGCAGCCACCGGAGCGGCTCCACAACCGGTTCACGCCATGGAGGCGCAGGCAGCTGCGTGTATCGGCCATGATGTCCATGCCCGGCTCGGTGAAATTAAATCCCCGTGCCTCATTATAGGCGGCGAGGATGACATATTCACTCCCCGCTGGATGGCTGAAGAAACCGCTGCTGGAATTCCTGACTCAGACCTGCATTTGTATGAAGGTGCGGGACACGCATTTCACTGGGAAAAGCTTGACGACTTCAACCCCAGGGTTAATGACTGGCTTCAATCACACTAACAATCAGCGAGTTACTCATTTAAACCTAAAAAAAAGAGAAAAACGACATGGCTATCAAATTTGGCTCAGAGGTCTACACCTGGTTCATGGATGGATACGGTGAAGGCAATAACAATAAACTGCCCCATATGGCAAAAATCATCGGACAATCTGGATTTACAGGCATTGAACCGATGGTCCTTGAACCGTATGACACTTACTGGATGGGCGATTGCAAGGATCCCGCCAAACTTAAGGACGCCCTCGACGAAGCTGGGATTGAACTGGCCGCACTAGCTTTGATCTGCAAGTGGGACGGAGCTGAAGAAACAGAATCTGAGCGAGCCTGTGCAGACTGGACCATTGAAACCTTGAAACTCTTTCCAGGCGCAGCACTGGGAACAGTGCCTCTGCCCGACGGACGTCACGACCTTGAGCAAAGAAGGATCAATCTGGTTAATAATGTCAACAGAGTGTCCCGCAGAGCTTCAGAAGCGGGCCTACAATGCTCATTCCACCCCAACAGCCCCCCGCCATCCATTGTTCGCACCCAAGATGATTACGATGTGGTGATCAATAGTCTTGACCCATCAGTAACAGGCTGGACGCCTGACGTTGGACACATTGCCCGCGGCGGGATGGATGTCATTGATACCATGACTAAGTGGGCGCATCTGGTAAACCATATCCATTACAAGGATTTCTCCGGTAATGGGCCTGAACCGTGGGCACAGATGGGCACCGGCAAACTCGATTTTCACCGCATCACCGAGTGGCTAACACTTCGCAACTATGAGGGCTGGATCATCTGCGAGGATGAATGCGAGAAAGCCATCAAGGATCCTGACGGGGTAACTCTACAAAATGGAGAATGGTGCAAGGAGAATCTCGCTCCCCTGACAAAGGACTAGACCGAACTCATCGCTGCCAACGCCCCAACACGGGAAAGGATTCTTTTCCACCACCTCAGTCAAAATGCCGCAATATGCCATTGGACTTGATTACGGCACCAACTCATGCCGTTCCCTCCTTGTAGACATTTCTGATGGAAAGGAAATAGGCAGCTTTGTATTTGATTATCCTTCCGGTGAACTAGGAATCCTGACAGACCCCAAAGACCCGAACGTAGCTCGGCAGAATCCACAAGATTACCTGGATGGGCTCGAGATCATCATACGCGGGGCCGTTGAAGAGGCCGTTAGTTCGCGACCTGATTTTTCCCCATCCGAAATCATCGGTATCGGAATTGACACCACCGGCAGCACTCCAATCCCCGTGGATGAGACCGGCACCCCGCTGGGGTTAAAACCGGAATTTCGTGACAACCTCGCTGCAATGGTGTGGCTCTGGAAAGACCATACAGCACATGCTGAGGCACAAGAAATCACTGAAACGGCATCACAAATGCGCCCACAATATCTGGCAAAGTGTGGCGGCATTTATTCCTCGGAGTGGTGGTGGGCAAAAATCCTGCACCTTAAGCGCACTTCCCCTGAAGTATTTGATGCCGCGCACAGTTTCGTTGAACATTGTGACTACATTCCCGCCGTTCTAGCCGGTAATACCGATCCCTTAAGCTTGAGGCGCGGTGTTTGTGCCGCCGGACACAAGGCGATGTATTCGGACACGTGGGGAGGACTGCCGGACAAGGAATTCCTTGAGGCACTGGACCCGGCACTCGCGCAGTTACGTGAGCGCTTGTTTGAGACCGCTGTGAGTGCCGGTGAGAAAGCCGGGGGGCTCTGCGCGGAATGGGCGCAGAAGACAGGCTTGAGCGAAGGTACCGCAATCTCCGTCGGCGCATTCGATTGCCATATGGGTGCGGTCGCATGCGGCGTTAAAGAGGGCACCCTAACAAAAATCCTCGGCACCAGCACCTGCGACATTACTGTGTCTTCCACAGAACGTGAGCTGGAAGATATTCCCGGGCTCTGCGGCATTGTCGACGGCTCAGTATTGCCTGGTCACTATGGCATAGAGGCTGGCCAGAGCGCGGTTGGAGACATTTTCTTGTGGCTTGTTAATCACCTTGTTCCAGACACATACGGCTCAAGCGCTGAGGAGAAGTTCACTAACATGGAAAATGCGATGGGTCGTCAAAACCCGGGAGCAAGTGGGCTGCTGGCACTTGACTGGAATAACGGAAACCGCACGATCCTTGTCGACTCCAGACTATCGGGACTGTTACTGGGGCAAACCCTCCACACGGAAGCCCACGAAATCTACCGGGCATATATAGAAGCAACTGCTTTTGGAGCGCTTACCATCATTAAGCGCATGGAGGAACATGGAATCGCCATTCATGAAGTAATCACCACGGGAGGACTTGCAGTCAAGAATGCATCTCTGATGCAAATCTATGCAGACATTCTTGGCAGACCTCTAAAGGTTGCATCAAGCGATCAAACCTGTGCGTTGGGCGCAGCCCTTTTCGGAGCAACGGCAAGCGGTCAGGTAAAGTTGGGCGATGTTCAGGGGCAATGCACGAATGTCCGAGGTATTACTTACCAGCCAATCCCGGAACACCAGGCAATTTACACTAGGCTTTATTCGCTATACCTAGAATTACACGATTCCTTCGGAACCGAGAAGACCGATGGTCGACTCGACCACGTCATGAAGGAACTGATAGAAATCCGCGAATCACAACGCTAGGAGCCTCCCAGCCCCCGCAAAACCTGGAGCTAATCAGCAAGACTGCTGCGCTTAACTGAAGAGGGTTAAGCATTTACACGAAACCTCTAGAAAGCTTAATTCACAAGCGTCCATGCCGTAAACGCCCCCAAACAAACGAATAATTCGCTAGCGCCCCCACCTGATCACTTAACAAATACCATATCCAGCCATATATGGGAGATTATCCTAATTTAGAACTAATTCTCTGCAGTGAAAAGAATTAGATGCGCAATTGCCAATTAGGATGTAAATGCACCATGCGGGGACTACGTAAATAAATACAACCCGCATATTTATATTATTAAATCGACATTACTATGGAACAGGGAACGATCAAAAAAATCATCTCCGACAAGGGCTTTGGATTTATAGCGGATGAAAGGAAAGATCTTTTTTTCCACCGCTCATCAGTTGAAGGCACCAGCTTTGAAGAGCTTTACGAGGGTCAATCAGTTGAATTCACTCGCGGCGAAGGACCTAAAGGACCTTGTGCCGAAAGCGTTAAGCCAGCCTGACTTTACGGCATCCGCCAAACCATAGGGCGGGCATACAAGTCTTTCGGGTAAAGTGGACAACACTATATGCACTGATGTGTACAGGTGTCTTAATCCATCTGATACAAATAAAAACGAAAGCCCCGTAGTATATCGTAAATCGGTTAACCGATTACATACTATTGGACCGTCCTCTACTTTAGATCCAAGGAAATACACCCACTAGGAATCGAACCTAGATCTACGGTTCCGGAAACCGTCGTACTATCCATTATACTATGGGTGCCTTCAGAGTATTTTTGACATTAACCGCAGTGCGATTTGCGTGCAAGCACTGGTAATTACAACCATTGTATTTAATGTGTAGCCTTAATAACCTAGAGGCATTCAAATAGTGAGCTCCTCGACAAGGAATGGATCCAGCAGCAGAAATTATTGTTATCAAGTTCGGCTCCGGCATCCTGACGACTCCAGACGGGACGGCGCTTGACCATAACCGAATACAGTCCCTTGTCACTGCCGTTGCGACTGTTTACGATTCCGGTAAACAGCCAATCATCGTTTCCAGTGGTGCTGCCGCTTCCGGAATGATGGAATTCGGGTTCACGGAAAGGCCTAGCGACCTGTCAACCCTTCAGGCTTGCTGCGCAGTTGGGCAAACCTGCCTAATGCAGGCTTATTCAGGAATGTTGAAGGAATTCAATCTGAATGTTGCGCAGCTACTTCTTGCAAATGAAGACTTCTCGACTCCCGAAAGACGTAATAACGTCCTCAATACAATCAAAGAACTTATCCAGCTGGGTGGAGTCGTCCCTATAATCAATGAAAATGATTCCGTTGCTGTAGAGGAACTCAAATTCGGGGACAATGACACCCTCTCAGCGCAACTTTCATGCCTGGTCGAGGCGTCCCTACTGATTCTTTTGACGAGCGTTAACGGCTTAAAGGATGAACATGGGAACATAATCAGCGAGGTTCATGACATTGACGATGTCACCTGCCATGTTAAACCGGAAACCGGGAAGTTCTCGGTCGGAGGAATGACGACTAAACTCAAGTCAGCACGCGTTGCCACAACTGCAGGAATCCCGGCAATAATCGCAAATGGAGACAACCCAGAGCAAATATCGCAACTTATTAATGGATCCGGAACCGGCACTAGATTCCTTCCACAAAAGCAACCATGACAATCAAGGAACAAATCCTAGGAATGGGCGCCAATGCACTGAGCGCATCACGCGCATTGGCAAATCTCTCTACCAAAGATAAGAACACGATCCTCATTGCCATGGCAGACGGCCTTGAATCCTCTGCCGAACAAATCCTGACCGGCAACGACCTCGACATCAAGACCGCAGAAGAGCTCGATTTAACCAGCGCGATGATTGACCGTCTCCGACTTGACGAGCAACGACTAGCCGCAATTGCTGACGGCATCAGACAGGTCGCATCACTGCCAGATCCCGTCGGAGAGGTCATCTCAAACTGGCAAAGGCCTAACGGAATAGACATCACTCAACTAAGGGTCCCCATTGGTGTCATTGGAATCATCTTTGAATCACGCCCAAATGTCACAAGCGATGCCGCCGTGTTGTGCCTGAAGGCCGGTAATGCAACCATACTTAGAGGAGGAAGCGAGGCCATTCATTCAAACAAGGCAATTGCTAAAGCGCTACAATCAGGCGGCGAAAAAGCAGGACTTCCCCACAACAGCATACAGCTTATTCCCTTCACCGATCGTGAAAGTGTTCAGCACCTTGCTGAAATGGATCAATTTCTAGACCTGATCATTCCCCGTGGCGGGGCTGGCTTAATCGAAACCGTCGTTTCACTTGCCCGCATGCCGGTCATTAAACATTACGACGGAATTTGTCACGTGTTTGCCGACAAGAAATCGGATGTTAACATGGCAGCATCCATCACTGTTGACGCAAAGACTCAGAAACCTGGCGTCTGCAATGCACTTGAAACATTACTTGTCCATAAGGATATAGCTGAAGATTTTCTTCCTCTAGTAGCAGACCAGCTCATATCCCTAAATGTCGAACTCCGCTGTGATAAAGATGCAATGGCAATTATCGGCGACGGCGTTATAGCTGCAGAGGAAACGGATTGGCGCGCTGAATACCTAGACTTGATCCTTGCAATAAAGGTCGTGGACAGTCTCACTGGAGCCATTGAACACATTAATGAATTCGGCTCCCAACACAGCGATTGTATTGTCACAGAGAGCGAATCCCGCGCAGAAAGATTCTTAAAGGAAATTGATTCCGCAACGGTATTCTGGAACACATCTACACGCTTCAGTGACGGCGAGGAGTTTGGCTTCGGCGCTGAAATAGGGATCAGTACCGACAAGCTACATGCACGGGGACCGATGGCCTTGCGAGAATTAACCTCATACAAATACCTAGTCAGGGGCGAAGGCCAAACAAAGGGCCAATCTTAATGAGCGCGCAACCTATGACTTAATTGAATCCTCTGTCAGGCGCCTCTCCAGTTCGACAATCCCACGGGCTGTAGAATCAATAACATCCGCTGAGACTCCGTCCATCTTCATGGTCGCGAACGGCGCAGTGAAAGTCTTTTTTCTCGATTTGGCATAAGCCGGGTCATAGTGCTGTTGCAAAATTGATCGGACAAACGCCTCGAAGTCTCCCTTGTTAATATACTCCTCCCATTTGTTAATCAACTCGGCGGGGCGTAGATTCCTTATAGGCGCAAGTCTCTCAAGAAGGCACACTGGATCGTCTGTGAAATGGGAGTAACACTGCAAAAGATAATCAGCGCGCACATCAAGAGGAACATCCAATTCAATAACCGGCGCGTTTTTCATTTGTGCCCACAATCCATTATGTATTTGCAGGTCTCCTATGCGACTACTTTCAGATTCCAGATAAATAGGTTTACACAGATCAAGCTTCGCGAATCTCTCAAGGAGAATATTCTCAAAGCGCTTCTGTGTAGGCTGTTGATACAAAGGATCATGCCCCAGTGCAGACCCTCGATGACAAGCAAGCCCCTCCAGGTCGACAACCTGTTGCCCCATCTCACTTAAACGTTTAAGCAACAGAGTCTTACCAGTTCCAGTGAGACCTGCAATAACTCGGAAATGCCCGCCCTTCTCCATTATTGCGCCCAAGGTCGAACTTACGTATTTCCGATAAGCGCCATACCCTCCTGAAAGCAGATGTACTTTCCAACCCACTGCAGAAAGAACGGTTGCCAGCGAGATTGAACGTTGGCCGCCGCGCCAACAATAGATAAGTGGCATGTAGCTCTTAGGCTTGCTGTGAAAATGATTAGTTAAATGCGCTGCTATATTGGCAGAAACAAGCCCAGCGCCCATACGACGAGCGTCAAAAGGGCTAATTTGTTTATATATTTCTCCAACCTCTGAGCGTTGAGAATCATCCAGAACCGGGAGGTTTATTGCACCTGAAATAAAATCCTCGGCAAACTCGCCAGCTGATCTAACGTCAATAATCTCATCAAAATTGATATCATCAATCTCCTCGGGGTGAATGCTTGGCAATGGCCTTGTCACAATTCAGGTAGTCCTTTCTCTAAGGGCATTGATCATTCCATTAAGCTCTTTCCTTCGCACTTTGCCAAGCGAATTACGAGGTATCTCCTTAAGCGGAAAGATTTCCGAGAGCCTCTCTGGGCCCGTCGACATTGAATTGAATCTATTGAGAATATCAACCGCATCTACGCCCCGCTCAAAAACAAGGATTAGTTTATAACCACACCGCTCATCAGTCACGGCAGCAACTCCGGATGCAGTGCCCGCAATCGACTCAACACGCGCTTGGAGTGCATCTAACTCCACTTTCTCTCCAAGAACCTTAATCATTGAGTCCCCTCTCCCAAGAGCTTTCAGCATCCGCCCGGAAAGGCGCATCCGGTCCCCTGTTGAAAACCACCCCTCTTCATTGATTGGCGCAACAAATGACCATGCACCTGCTGCTTCCAGTAAATATCCTGAAAAGAGGTTGTCTCCACGGATCTCAAGTATCGAGTTATTATCCAGTCGAGCATTCCAGCAATTCAGAATCTCAATTCCAGTCTCAACTGTGCGCTGTGTCGCGACTTGGGATCCGGCTTCAGTCATGCCATATGTTTCATGGATGGGCCAACCAAGGGCGATTGCCTGATCTCGCAAATGATGGTTCAATGCCGCTCCTCCAATAAGCAAAATACGGAGACTCGGAGGCGAGTGAATCGATTGCGCAACCAAATCAAAGAGTTGCGTCGGAACCAATGAGCATAGTGTCGCCCTACACTCATGGCAATGTTTGGCAAAGTCCTGCGCGCTCCAACCCGCTGAGTATGAAACCACTTCGGAACCAGACTCTGCGCCCCTCACATGAACGGCAAGCCCGCCTGTATGGAAAACGGGTAATGCGCAAATCCAAATGTCATCGGATCCTATTTCAAGGTGTGCATTTACTGACCGGGCTGACCCTTTGAGTGCATCCCGAGACAAAACAACCCACCTGCTGCTACCAGTTGTTCCGGATGTAGGAAGTATAATGTTCCCGGCAACATTCAACTCTTCACAAGCTTTAACTATTCTCCCGGCTTGATCTCTCAACGATGGGCTTGAAAGCACCAGCGTATCATCGCTTTGAAAAAATGTGTTAACACTACTCTTCATGCAAAGTCTTCCCACTCCATTGTTGAAAGCTCACTATCAAGCCCAAACCCCGTCTCGAGATCCATCGGGAAAGAGTCATCAAGTCCGCACCATAAAAGGGACCCCTTGAATATCGATGCTTGATAGGCCGCATAACGACGCCCCAAGGAATGATCCATATTATGCGTTATGCAATGCACTCTCCCTGTTGGAGCATGTAAATGTCGAGCAGGCTTCCATATCCTTACTCCGAAGCCATTAACGGCATCAGGTGGTCCCCAATCAAGAGCAAGTGTAACCCCCATTCTTTCAGAAAGCGCGGTCCATTGCGCTTCATCATAAGGGATTGGATCTTCAATGAATTCAATTTGCTCCTTGGCCCTTGTGCTTAATCCACTTATGAAGGTTTCAAAGGACTTAACGTCCAAGCTGGAATTGAAATCAATTCGCAGCCTGCAATGTTCACTAACACGCTCAACAAGATCAAGGGTTTCAGACAAGTCATTACCACCCTTTACCTTGGCGACACCATTAGCCTTTGCCAAATCCAGTTGAGCATCGAAATCACCGCCCGCATTCAAGCCGCTAAATAAATAATGACTGCGAGGCAAAATCAGCCCCTTTAAAAGATTAACCCCGGCCCGTCGCGCATCACCATCAATCTGGCAACAGTTTAGGCAAGCTTTCCCCATTGATGTTGGGTTCCCCTCACGGAGGGATTCCAGGTGGAACTCAAGCGGACAATCTCCTAGAGCCGACCATGCCTGCATGCAGCCATATCCACCATTAAACTCAACAATAACTCCGTTGACCTGAGATGACTTGGCTTGCGCATTTGGCAACACACCTCCATCCATGCAGTATCTTGAGAGCCTTAATGGTGTTTTCATCCCATGAGTAACCCTAAACTGAAGAGCAAAGCGAACCCAAGAAGTGATATAATCGCTAGGCCAAGATAACGATTATAGGATTTATCCGGATCCGTACGCCAGATATGACGTAGCAAGATAACAACAAGGCACATTCCCGGCAAGGTCGTTAGTATCACCTTAGGTGTATCGAATAGCACCCACCACAGGAAGCCTGCAAGGAAGGGAGCGCAGCTCAACGCGGTGATCTCCCATCTTGCAAATCGCAAGCCAAATCTAACTGCAAGCGTCATCTTCCCTGCCAGCTTGTCCTCTTCAATGTCGCGGGCGTTATTAATGGCAATTAATACACTTGCCAGCAATCCTATTTGGACGCCAAGAAGAAAAGACTCGGGCAACCACTCCCCGCTCTGGACAAAAACCGTTCCTGACACAGCAATAATTCCAAAAAAAAGGATCACAAACACCTCTCCAAGGCCGCGGTACGCGAGCGGAAATGGACCGCCAGTGTAAGCATAACTAAATATCAGTGAAGGCAACCCAATTGCAACGATCACCCAGCCTCGCTCTACGACAAGGACCAGGGACAGGGTGAGTGCAATCAAAACAAACGCTATTCCGGCTATCAACAATGACTCAGGGGCAACCTGACCTGACGAAGCCATTCTTTCAGGCCCGATTCGTCGAGAAGTATCAGCTCCTTTTCTGTAATCAATCGCATCATTGAAGAGATTCGTGGCAATCTGGATAGCAAGACTAGGGAGTAACGTGAAAACAAACATATACCATGTGAATTCGCCGAGAATCTGCTGCGAAAGCAATCCACCCAGACAAACAGGAACGATACAGGCAATCAAAGTCTTTGGCCTTGCCGCAAGAAACAAGGCCAAAAGAATCGATGTTCTCCCACTCTGTGAGGTCACGGCAACCTGGGGTATTTAGAGAAGTCAGGCGGACGCTTTTCATTAAATGCGTCCCTGCCCTCTTTAGCCTCCTCCGACATATAATACAGGAGGGTGGCATTCCCAGCAAGATCCTGCAGTCCCATTTGACCATCGCAATCAGCATTCAATGCTGATTTTAAGCAACGGATAGCCAATGGTGAATGTTGAAGTATTTCGCGCGCCCATTTGAGGGTTTCTTCTTCAAGATCAGTCAATGGGACCACCGCATTAACAAGCCCCATTTCCAGTGCATCCTGCGCATCATATTGACGGCAAAGAAACCAGATTTCCCGTGCTTTCTTTTGTCCAACAATTCTCGCAAGATAACTTGAACCAAGCCCACCATCAAACGAGCCGACCTTTGGGCCCGTCTGGCCAAACCTGGCATTATCTGCAGCTATCGTTAAATCGCACACAACGTGCAGCACATGTCCACCCCCGATCGCATAACCAGCAACCATGGCAACAACTGGTTTGGGCATGGCGCGTATCATCTTCTGCACATCAAGAATATTAAGCCGCGGAACCCCATCTTTACCAACATATCCGGAATGCCCGCGGACTTTCTGATCCCCTCCTGAACAAAAAGCCTTATCCCCTGCTCCGGTCAGAATAACAACTCCGACTTCTGGATCCTCCCGAACCATATCAAGGGCCGCGATCAATTCATTAACCGTTTCAGGCCTGAATGCGTTTCTGACCTCAGGACGATTGATGGTTATTTTGGCAATCCCATCAGGTGTCCTCTCGAGAAGAATGTCCTCAAAATTAGCAATTTTTGTCCACATGTCCCACCATGAATACACCTTTCACGGGGAAAGGAAACCACGGATGACGTCTGCCGTTAATTCTGGCTTGTCCCAAGGGCATCGATGCCCTGCCCCGGGAATAATCGCTAACTGAGCAGCAGCGATGCGCGATACAGCAGCCTTAGCAATATCTGAGTATTTCCTGTCTTCCTCACCCGAAATCCAAAGAACAGGTATTTCAACTTTCGCGAGCTGACCAAGAAGATCTCGCTGATTACCCAAAGACCAACATGTAAAACAACGTTGGATTTTCCGAGCAGGAGCAATCGGAAGCGCTCGGCTCCATGGGTTTTCCCTACCCCCAAATACCGGTTGCTCCATCCATTGATCAACAAACTCGGCCCAATCATCAACCATAAGCTGGGCCCAACGTTGATCAGCCCTCACCCTTCGTATCCTATCAGCAGGATCGTTAAGGCCGGGGTGAGCAGAAATAATCACCACTCTTGACCACTTGCAGTCCCTGCCAAGCAAAGTGTGAAGAGCCAGCCTGCCACCCATCGAGTATCCAATCAACACATCACCCTCGGAGGACATCTCATTCAATGAAGCGGCAAACTCATCGAGACTTGACTCCTCATTTGAATACAAATCAATAGAGCTTGCCTCAGTAATTCCAAGAAGCGGGATGAGCTCACCCCAATCATCGCGTGAGCCAGCAGCACCATGAAGCAGATATGTCATGATTCACCAAACTCCTGCCAGAATCTATCCGTCTGCTCCTTGTCAGGAATTAATTCTACCAAGAGCGCGCCATCCGGGAGATTTTCAAGATCCGCTAAATTAGAAACCTTTCTGTAAGACATGTTCCACATCTCGGCCCATCCCTTAAACCCGATAGTATGAGAATTCTCTACAATCTGCATTTGATCGTCATTAAATTCTCGGAGAGCCGGTAATCGGTGGAATATACGACCTCCGCCATTATTGATAACCACAATACGCCTATTGGCATCCGGCAACTGAGAAATGATCCAGGGCGCCGCCAAATCATAAATCGCCGTCAAATCACCAACAAGTGCCCATGATTCATTCTCTTCTGCTGAAAGGCCAAGAAAAGTGGACACATTTCCATCAATACCGTTGGCACCACGGCAAGCAAAGCATCTTAGTCCACGATCCTCATGAGTAGCGGCAATGTTCCATTGCCTGACAGGTTGGCTGTTCCCAAGGAAAACGAGGCTGCCCACCGGAATGCACTCTGATAAGCGGCGCACCCATGAGCACTCACTTAACGGATGCTTATCAAGCAGATAACCAATTTGGATTATATTCTTGCCTGCCTCATCGGGGAGTTCCCGAGCCTGCAACACCTCCCAATCAGGACGACGAACCACTAACGATGGCCGTGAAATACCCGGTAAGCCATTCGGTGCAACTGAACATACCGGCACATCTTCCCGGGCCTCAATGTTGCGCCAAAGACGTGAAGAGGGAACTCCTCCAATCCGAAGCAACCTTTGCGGCTCATCAAAATTGCCCATTGGAGGAAAGGCCTCTCTTAGCCCTGAGGTCGCCTCTGCCAAGACTGGCGCCTTAAGGCGTAAAAGAAAGGCCTTAACCGGTTCCTGCCACGCAAGCGGCAAGCAGCCAACAATTACCGTCAAAGATATGGATTCATCTAGAAATCCCTGAAGTAATTGTGTGTCACTATCGCTGGCGCCCTTCACTGCGGGCGAGCCCATCCCAGTCTGTTTACGACATTGAATATTCTCAATCTCCTTGGACGTAGGCTCCTCAAGGGGAACGTTCATATGCAATGGCCGGTCTTTTTCCCATTGCTCGATGCGGGTTTCGGCATAATCGCCAAAGATATTATGCTGCTCAATTGCCTGAGGCGCACCTTTTCCCCGAAATCGAACTGGACGATCCGCCGTGATCATCACAAGCGGCACCGCCTGATAATATGCCTCTACCACAGAAGGAAGAAGTTCAGCGACGGCAGTTCCTGAAGTTGTAACAATCGCTACAGGAACATGTTTTTTGATTGACCTCCCAAGCGCGAAGTATGAAGCAGAACGCTCCTCAGGGTGGCGGTAAACAATTAAGTCCGGGACCGATGTAATCGCAGCAATGAGAGCTGAATTTCGCGCGCCAGAACAAATTACATATTCCTTTATTCCATGGGAAAGGCAGAATTCTATTGCTGAGATTGCAGGATTTAAGCCGCTTTCATCCATATACTTGCTCTAGGTCAGGGAAAAAGCCTCTTTAACCCAATTACGCTTAAGGGCAAGCTCATCCCACTCTCGATGCAGAATACTTTCCTGAACGATTCCGCAACCACTCGGAAGGAATGCATCATTACCTTTCCAGAAAACACCACGAATCAGCACATACGATTCAAAGGAATCTCCGAGCTTAACACCAAAAGGCGCACCAAATCCCTCAGGAATATCGAACTCAGCCCTTTGGGAATAAAGTTCTCGCATGAAATTTTCCTCCCTTGGAACAACACCAACAGCGGGAGTGGGGTGCAGGGCATTTATCACCTCATTAATTCCTGGATCCCGGGAAAGGAGAACACTGAACCTTGTAAGAAAATGAATAATCCCACCCAAATCGAGTATCTCACGATCCTTCTCAAGGATATCACCAAAACATGAAAGGCTTCGCCTAAGAGCCTCCACAACGAGCAGATGTTCATGCTGTTCTTTTCTATCCCTTAGGAAAAGTTCACTTTCCGCAACGGTCGAGGTTCCGGCAAGAGCCATCGTTTCCAGTTTGTTATCATGAATTCGAAGCAACCTCTCAGGCGTTAACGCGGCGAAGCCACTACCGTTTTCCTGAAACGCACAAAGGGATGCTGCTTGCTGTTCTGGATTCACGGATTTTACCAAACGCCCTGCCATTGATTGGTTCTCAGAAACACTGCATCTCGATGACACAACAGGTACAGTCTTGACTAACTTCCCTTGGTCAAGGCTCAACTTTACGGCGTCGAATATTCTGCTAAACCTCAGGAAATCGGGCTCAACCCATTGCATCGGAAGGCACCGATTATCCTCAGTGACTAAATCAACTAATGAGTCCAATCGCATCCATTTGGAGGGGATCCTCCAGGGTCGCTTATCTGATAAAGTGAAATCATTAATATAAAATGAAGCCCCCTCATCTGCGGGTTCCGATGCGTGACGGAATGGAGCACTTCCAATGATGAAACTTCCATCATGAATTTGCGCCAAAGAAAAATCACCACGCACGATCGAATTGAGTTCGCAATTCATGCTCTTTGAGGACTTTATTGTTCGCATGGATATGATAATGCCATATGAAAGGATGATTACGCCGATGGGACAAGGCGAAATCATGATACATCACATAAAACGCCTCCATCCATCACTTACCCAATCCCCGAGAAACAACAAATCAGAAAGCTCTTTAAATTCGCATTTGCCAGAGCCTCAACTAAATATTAAATCCCTGATATGGAACCAGAACAGGCCGTTGACCAAATACAGAATTCCGCTAAGGAAATCGCCGTCCAGTTAATGCAAATACACCCGGCAGTTGCAAAGCTTGGCAACGAGAAACTTCAGGGAACAATCTTGACCTCGCTTCACAAAATTACTGTGGAGCTCGAAATTGTTAAAAAGCAATTGATCGTCTTCCAGCAAAGAGATAACAGCGCTGAGCTATAGCTCATACGGCCTACCGCTATTTTTCCGCGGCCCTTGCCAGGGCCGATGCTGTCCAAACCATTGGATAAAGTGCTTCATGATACCACAACTTGGCAAAATAGAACCCTATGGGAGATGGCGGAAATTTCTTCCCGCATGCAGTTTCCTTAATTAACCATTCTACACCTTTTCTCGCCTTGTCCTTGCACCCCCCGGATGCTAAAAGGGAGTCCGTTACCAGTGCCGTCTCTTCTATCGACGAAGGCTCCGAAGCAAAGCCACCACCCCAGCCTCCATCCGGGTTCTGCGCACCCTCAAGCCATTCAATTGCAAACTTCAGCATCCGCTCTCGCAGTAAATGATTGCGCTTGCTTAACTGCGCGAGAGCAAGAACGACCTGTGACGTTCCGTAAGTAAGATTATTTTCCCCTGGAAGGTTCTCATTGCCAAACCACAAAGGTTTCCAAGCTCCATCAAATTGCTGAGTCGTCCTCAAATACTCAACCGCCCTTTCAGTCGCGACCTGAATCCTGGCGACAATTACAGGGTCAATAACATCATGCCACCGGTCCCATGCCCTTATGCAATGAGCGGTAATGTCAGGACTACTACGATCAAAAGGCATCGTCCCCCACCCCCGACAGAAAGTTGGAATCCCTCCGTCTGAGTTTTGGAGATTTAACAGCCATAAGATCCCTTTCTCCACAGACTCCAGCACTTCCTTCCTCGGCTTTCTCCCTGAAAGAAGAGATAATGCCATCAGCGCGCCTGAGGTGTCGTCAGCATCTGGAACCCCGCCGGGGAGATCTGTCCATGCCCACCCTCCAGGGGGGGCATTAGTATAAGGGTGGATGCCCAAGTATTGCTGTGACAATAACCACTTAACGATTTTCTGCGGAAATTGTATTTCCTTTCGCAAATCCAAGGATCCATTTGCCACAATCCCCTTGACGGCAAGCGTTGTAACCCATGTCGACAGATTGGTATCTATCCGCCAACTACCATCCTCTAAAGCTGAAGCCCGAAGGAAGTCAACCGCGCGGGAAACCACAGGATGAGATTTTTCTCCTGCTGAAGCAAGCGCCATTGTGACAAAACTTGTTAGCGGGGTAGCCTCAAGAAATCCTCCATTGTGTGGCTGTACCTCTGCAAGAACCCTGGACGCTCGTCTCCAGGCCATTCTCCTTATAAACCTAAGCGGAAAGAAAGGAGGAAAATGGTGGAATCTGGCATAGCCAATGGCAATAAGGGCAGGAAGAGCGTAGCTTACAACAGGCAGGCGAAGAGCTCCAAACAATGATCGAGGCATTACCGCAAGCTCAAAAGGCAATGGAGCAACTCGTCGCCACGCGACAGAACTATCGCCTAACCTGCCTGCAATTGCACACATCATTAATATTGGCACTGAAAAGGTTTTGTCCTTTCCGTAACGAGCCGTGGTAGCATCAACAATCTTTTCCGGATCAATGCTGCCGACATGATTCACTATCCACTTCTCAGCCAGCTTCTCAGAAGCTCTTACGTGTGTCAGGTTTGAGCAGAAACCGTCAGCAAACCCTAGCGCAGACCAAGCAAGGAGAGTTGTTGGAAGATTACTAAAACTCTTTGTCGTGTCTCCCCATCCGCCATCCTCATTCTGGTTACGCGACAACCACTTGAAACCCTTCTCAATCAGGTCGCCACTATTCCCAGAGTCCGTTAGGCACAACGCCTGAAGCGCAGTAGCTGTAGACAATGCACTGCTCGATAAGTCGCCAGTCCAATAACCGTCAATGTGCTGAAGCTCACGCAATGCACCTCGCGTATTATTCAAGGCTTTCTCTAATCCTTTGATACTCACAAGCTCAAATGGCCAAGGGCCAGAAGCCCATAATAAGTGTATTCAAGATCAAGGAAGTCATCCGCCCAATGACCATGAAAACCACCTTGGTTGACCCAAAGGGAATCAACAAAATCCAAACAGGAATCTTTGATAGGCGAGCAATCCACCTGCAGAACTCCAAGCGCATGCAAACTAACGGCAGTGGAAAGCAGATCGGGCATCGGTGCTGCAGGGAAAGCCCTGAACCCTCCTTCTGGATGATGGCAGCCCAAAAGCCAATCCGGAGCATTGACTGGAATTGGCAATTCCAAGGCTCGTGAAACGACAACTGCTGCTGCTGTAGCTGTTGTAGTCCCCTGATTCATTCCCTGCTCGTTCCCCCACCCTCCATCAGGGGTCTGCAACGAATTGAGGCAACTAGAGAAGCTTGCCGCATTGGGAATGCTAATACCATTGTCCGTGTAGGCGCCATAAGCCAACAAGCATCCATATGCAGTCGAACAGGCTGCTCCTGCCCTCTGGTTATACCCACCATCAGGTGTCCTGAAACGCTCAAGGTTAGCCAACAGCAGATGCGCATCGGGCAGGTCCTGGTAAACGGCGGTTCGCGCCCTTGCCAGGCAGCACAAGTGAACGAAGTCGAGCTGGTCACCATCGCCAAATGACGCAAGATATCCTTCAAGAGGACCAACGGGAATGTCGGCTTGGAGCGCCAGCAATCCATCAATGCCGAAAACAGTGTAATAAAGATCACTGTCACCATTCCTATCGTTGAAGCCCCCGTCAGGATTATGATTACTCAATATGAAGGCCTCAACCAGTCCAGTTGAATCATTGAGGACACTTGGCGCCAGACGGGCGACCTGCAACATCTCCAGTCGTAACGACACTTGAACCTCTCAGTTAAGCAGTCACCACTGCCGACTCTTCGCTTTCAGAGCGCACGCCATTCTTAACCTCATATTCACGACACCACCCCTTTATTTCAAGCTCGTTGAATATTTTGCCGAGCACGCGCCTGAGCAATCCCTTAAGGTTTTCGTTATCAAGATCAGCAAGCGAACGCACAGCTGCCTCCTTATACATTTCTAACAACGTAACGCATCGCTCATCCGCTCCACTAGTGTGAGCAATCTCACGTATTTTCTCGTCGCAACCGATTCCAACACGAATCTCGCATTTCCAGAGCGACTCCATCAGCGCCTTGTCATTATCCTTTGATTTCTCACGAGCAAGAGCCAAGAGAACATTAGGCCGGAATTTTGATTCCGATCCCGTGAATGAATCATCAGAAACATCATCCATGTCATCGCGAATCTGATATGCAACCCCTAGGTTTTCACTATAGGTTTCAATAACGCCGGCAACATCGCTCAACTTACCCGAAGAAGCGGCACCAAGTTTAAGCGCCACCTCAAATGCAGGCGACGTTTTGTAACGATGTATTTCAAGGACTTGCTTATGGTTCAACGCTTGAGGATCAAGTGCCCATTGAAGCTCATCACCCTGCCCTCTGCAGAGCTGTCGCTGTCCATCAGCCGCCACCTTCAGCATTTCTTTAATGATTGAATCCGACGCACCAGATTCCGCTATTAGCCGATAACCTTCACCGATCAGCAAATCACCAATGTTGATGGCCACTGCAACGCCGTGCTCCGCATGCAATGTTGGCTTACCGTAGCGGGTCGAATCGTCATCCTGTATATCATCATGAATAAGCGAAGCCTTGTGAAAACATTCAACCGCAACAGCAACCTTTCGGAGATCAAATGGAATAGGCTGATCACGATCTTCACGCAAAGCCTGAAAGGCAGAGATACACAGGAATGGCCGCCATCGTTTCCCCTCGCCAGCCAGCCAATCACGACCGATCTTCTCAGCAACTCCGCTCACCGACCCCATGACCTTTTCGAGTTCTTCAGCCTTAAACCAGCTCTTCACATCATCCTGAAGATGGTTCAAATCCAACCTCCTGGTCTTATCATCATTTGTCAGGTGGATAATGTCCCATACCCAATCAATGTCGACGGTTGTATTAATGCAGTCATCCTGCAGCAACGGTACGGCAACAGAAGGAATCGCTGCAGCCTCGATATAGGGAAACGTCCTCTCCAGTACCGGCAAACAGGAAATGCCTACAATCGCCTCAATCTTTCCTGTCTGTATTAATGACATGACAACTGCCGATCCTTCAGCCACAAGGACAGCATAACCAAGTCGTTCAGCTTCGTTCTGGAAGTCCTCAATTGTGCATAGTCCGCATTGCTTACAGAGCAGTCCAAACTCGTCAAATGGCGCAGGGCATTTGTCTTCAACGCGAAGGCACTTAGGCATGAGCAAAAGTCGACGCTCGTAGGGGATTGATGCCAGCGTTTCACTCCACATTTCATTGCTGAGCAAAACAGCAGTGTAATGCAGGTAGAGTTCATCGGTTCCCGTTTCCTTGAGAATAGCGCGAGCATGAACCTCCAGCTGATCAAGTGGCATCGGCGCCACTGGCGCCACACGCTGATTGTAGTCCCTAATTTGGGCCAGGAGCGTATCCCTTGCCTGTTTGGTCTGCGGAATATTCTTCTTCGGGGAGCGAAACCGTGTTTGCGTAACGGGAATAGGTGCAGGCAGCTTTGTTTTACTGATGCTCGGAGCTGTCGACATAAGAGTGATTTTAATCTGAGTGGCGAAGTTTTTCCAGCACGTCCTTTGCCTTTTTTGTAGCCGCCTCAGCCTTTATTGCAATTTCCTCAGGAGAAGGCAAGCTGGCAAGAACCTCCGGCGGAATATCACCCTGCGCAGCAAGCTTTGTCAGGCATTTCTTCCTCTCACCCAAAGCCTTATCGGAATCGCGCTCCTTTGAAAACCGAGACTTTGCCCCCTCGCTGCGATTTCGCAGTGAGGAATAAATATCTCCTCCCAGCAGCGCAGATATATCAACCTTCATTTTCTCCCGGCTAAGATCAGAGTCATTGACCGGCTCTCCGTTTATCGGACCACTGCCATACTTGGGGAACATGATAGCGACCTCAGGGCAAACCCTTGAACAAGCCGGGCAGTTGGTTTTGCAGTTATCATTATTCTGAACCTGAATCTTGTCCTCATTATCCACCCCGTAGACATCAAAAAGACAAAAGCTAAGGCACTGCATGCAGTTGGTGCAACGATCGTAATCGATAACCGGGAACCAAGGCTTCCATGAACCAGGTTGATTCATCGGCATTCCGTCCCTCGCCCTTTCAACAGCATCCAGAATTTCCGACTCATTCAAGTTCGTAATGTCACGGGTCAAAATCTCGATTTTGCCATCGGCATCCGCCAAATTTGGTGCAGCACCTTTATCAAACATACCTATTACCAGCAGGCGATCAAAATCATCATCACGAATCAACGCTCCGTCGCCCGCAACCGTTGTGGCATAACCACTATCAAGAAGCATTGAGAGCAGCATGGCGCGAGCCCCGGGCTCAAGAGAGCCCGTCCCCTTCCCTTCATAGAGAATAACCCTCAAGGGATACCGATTATTCTCCGTCATCTTCTCTCAAAAGTTTTGCGACTGCCACGTCCGGCTCATCCTCACGCATGTTGACGATCTCAACCCGGGAATCATCCAGCGGAGTGCCGGCTGCATGAAACAACCACTTCACTGCCCTGGGATGACAGGCTGCAATGCGGACGTTATCCTGCTTAGCCAATGCCTTCAACCGCGCATCCTTACTGGCCGACATTTCACATAGGTCTGCCACAGCGTCAAAACCGCGACCGGAGGAACATAGCCCCTCCATCACGCCGTCCTTTACTCCTTCAGGAACAACCTTGGCGTATGCGCAACGGCAATAAATTATTTTGGGAGCCTCAGCCATTATCATACAGTCGCATTGCTATCATCGACACTCGATTCGCTATCGGAATTAGAAGCCTCACTCGCAGGAGCAGCCACAACTTTAGAGGGATCAAATTCCGAATACGCACCGAAATCGTTAAAGAAAATACTTTTAGCCAAACGATACATCCAATGTTTTTCCGGTATTTCCTCACCTGGAATATACTGACTCGGGCGCGGGCTCATTGACTGAATCTCGCTCATGGCAGTTTTACGGATTGTTGAGTCCTCAGCGTCGTGCCTTTCGACAAGCGATTGCACAAGGTCTGGCCTCTCCAGAACGATGCACCCACGGGTATTCTTGGCAGCAGTTTCCCTGAAGTCCTTCAAAAAAGAGGACTTCGTCATCGTTTTGTATATGCCGCGCGAATCAAGGGCGCTCTCACGGGAAAACTGGATAATTGGGCACGGCTCAACCGCCCCTGTCGGGCTGATGTGATGACTGATGCCCGTCGTCATTGGGCACAGAGCCTGCCCTTTATGGTCGTAATACGAATCAATGAGAAGCAGTGGCAGCTTGGCTCGCATATCAACGACAAATTGACGAACCCTCCGCAACTGCTCAGGAGTCAATGCAAGCTGGGGGTTAATCTGGGGCCCTACCGGGCGATACGTATGATACCATGCATAATGAACCCCCCTATCAATGAGCTTGCTCAACCATTCCTCCCTCAGAAGATCATCAATGTTGGACTGACATAGACTGGTGGCAACACCGGTAAGTAATCCGTTATTCAGGCAGGCATCGAGTCCGCGAAGCGTGCGGTTAAGAACATCCTTTCCTCCACGACGCTCATTACTGACAATTTCACTCCCTTCAATACTGATAAGGGGCGTCACGTTGCCAAGCTGGCGCAATTGATTTGCCTTCTTATCGGTTATTAGCTGACCATTGGTAAAGATCTGGAAGTAACAATCCGGATGCTGCACGATTAAGTCGATTAGCTCGGGATACATGAAGGGCTCGCCTCCGAGAAGTCCAAAAAATCGGTTCCCGTTTTCACGCGCATCATTGATGATGCGGTTAAGCCCGTCCAAAGGTATCGCTTCCCGCGGCTTATCAACATCGACCCAACAGCCCTGACACCTAAGGTTACAGCTGTTGAGTATGGATATATAAAGAAACGCAGGGAAGTATTCACCCCGCTTCATTCGCTGCTTAAACTTGACCACGCTGCGTGCCGTGCCAATGCCAAGGTTGAAAACTGCCTTCCTTAAGCATTCAGGATCTGCAGTCTTTAGTGCTCTGTATACAATTTGTGGAATGATCATTAATCCTAATCTCCTTATCCCGCAGGCATCCGATGGGTTGGCACGGGCTGCCCTGGCCGAAAATGCTCAAGCCGAACAATTTGGTAATCCAGCTCAGACTCACGCCCGAGAACCTCCTCGCATGCTGCAACCGTTGCATCCCGAAGCATCTCAGGCGGAGCTTCTGCTCTCATATTGATCAAAATATCAGCATCTTCAAGAGGCTCAGACAAGCGGTGGGAGAATTCCGCTTCCCCGTCCCCCCTGACTTGGCTTAAGGCTGCCACCTCATAAGGATCGCCCTGCGGGGAAATGGTCATCTTCATGTGAGCAATCTCAAAACCACTTTTCTGCATCTCCTTGCCCAGAAATCCTGAAAGCCTTAAGAGTAACAAATTTCCATCAACCTCTTCGCTTCCCACAAATGAAACCGTGCAATTAAGCCAGCCAAGCAAGCTCTCCCCCTTTCCGTATAGATCATAATCAATTTCCATGATTTTATCACTGGCTATTTTGCTCTCATAAACTGCCTCAAACCACGAATCAAGACCAACCCCATTTCTCGCCTCAACATTGAATATCTTCGCGCTTGGAAACCTAGAGGCAATTAAGCCGTTTAATCGACCAAGATCCTTTTCCTCAAGGATGTCCACCTTATTGACAATAATCATGTCAGCTTCTTCAAGCTGCTTAAGGTAGATGTAGATAACATTCTTAGAAAATTTACTGGTTATCCCATCATCGCTCAAGATTCGTAATGCCCGGAGAGGGTCGACAACAACGCTCATTGCAGAAACGCGATAACTCTCACCATAGATGCTCTGTAACGGAAGGCTAACGGTCGCAACAAGGTCTGTGCAACTGCCAACTGGTTCAGCCAGAAATACGTCAGGCCGGTCTTTATCAGAGAGTTCCTTAGCCGCCTCCACTAGCGAGTTGAACCTACAACAAAAGCAACCACCGGATATCTCCTCGGTAGGAAACTCTTCAGAACGCGCCACCGCAGTATCAACAAGGCCTGCCCCCTGATCATTGGTAATTAGTCCCACGCGAAGCCCCCGATCAACCAGATGCCTTGCGAACTGAAGTATTGACGTGGTTTTTCCTGCACCAAGGAAACCACCAATCATGATATATCTGGATTGGCTCATGAACCCTGTGCCGAAGAACGGACCTGAACATCATCAAAGTGAATCTCACGACCTGAATAAGCCGTCCCCCATAGCGATGCCTTACCCTGCCCCGGAGAACCTTTGTGCAAGTATGCAACCGTTGGCTTGACTGGCCTCTTCTCGCCAACGCTCCAAACACGACCCTCCACACGCCAGTTTTCACCATGCAGAGCAATATCCAGTTCCAGCATCGTCCACTCATCAGGCGTCCACTTAAACGGCACTGACATAACGGGCTCTTCGTTCTTTACTAGCTCAATAGCGCTTTTCGAGGGCACCACGCGCAATCGGAATCCGGATATCCCATGCAATCCCACAGCAAATCGCGGGTAACTCCGTCTTTTTTTATAACTGCGAATCTTAGCACTTACCGTTGCCCCCCCCTTTACCGAGGGTCCCAGTATCACCGCGTTCTCCGTAAGAGGCTCCTTCTCCATCACAAGGTATTTCTTACCCGCCTCACCCTTCGTCACTTTGAAAATACCGTCAATTTCCATGATTCCATCCGGCAAGACCCCAATCTCTCCATCTTGAAAATCTTTACCGTAAGCGATTGGCGGTGATGATTTCTGCTGAGCATAGGCAGCAATGGCAGTCATTGCCGAAACAAGGAGAATCAGTCTATTCATAATGATCATTCGTTGCCGATAGCTTCCAAGAAGGAGCCGCGAAGTGCAACATTTGCCGAACAAAGGCAAAAAAGCATCCCTCCAATGCTAATCATTATTGTCACGGATAGGATTTCCCATACCGGGATGCCGCCTGAGCTACCAAAAACGTTTGGAAAAACAGCAATTAATGCAGAGAACGCACCTATGAATACTCCGACAATGAGAAGCGTGAAATGCTCTACTAAGATCATGTTTATCAGAGATTTACGATTAAATCCTATCGCCTCCATTACCGCTAATTCTCCTCGCCTCTCAATCACATTCCTAGCGATAACAATCCCAACTCCCGCTGTGCCAAGCAAAGTCCCTAATCCCCCAAGAACGGTAAATATGGAGATATACGTGTTCTGCACACGTGAATATGAGGCAAGCCTGGACTTAGCTGACTCGAGCGCCATCCCTTGCACCTCCAATGACTTCATCACTTGTCCCGACACCTCAGTCAAAGCCCCATCCTTATCGACATCCACAAGGAAAAATCGATGCCCTCCCGAATCCGGAAACACTTTCTTGAAGGCGCTCTCAGAGATCACAAGATTTCCCTGTAATATCGAATTTTCAAGGAGACCCACAATCTTAAGTTCAACCTCTCCTCCCTTTCCATCCGGATACCGAATACTATCTCCAATATTCTTTTTTAAGGACCACATGACGGAAGCCTTATCACCAATCACAGGTATAACATCATTCCCGTCAGTCAGTTCAAGCAATTCCCAGGGCGAACCACTCACAGCAGGGCTCCCTTGGATGGCCGCAAACCTGAAAGCCTTACGCCTGGACAAATCAGCGGGATTTACTCCCAGTATACGCGGTCGGGATGCATGATTTAGATTAAGACAGCTCGCCTCTTCCCCATCTCTACCTACGCGCATTTGAACGAAACTCAGTTCATCCGCACTGTAATTCTCTAGACCATAACGATCTCGAGATTCAGCGTCATTTAAATCCTCATAAATCGGCAGGCTTGTGGTTCCAATGAATTGGAATCCTCCAGTTCCTGTCTCACGGCTCATGACCGCTGCCCCCTCATTTAATCGAAACGCATTAACTGCGGCAACCAGAAACACTCCAGCCGAAACCATTCCAACAACAGCAATCGACCTGCCCTTCTTCCGCAAAAGATTAGCAAGACCTAACTTAGCCAAGCTGGTGCGAGTGACGCAGTTATCACCAGACTTGCCATCAAGAAACAGCATGAATGTGCCAATACCCGACAAAAGCAGCAAAAACCCCGCCCCAAAAAAACAGCCAGCCAACTTCTCTCCCTCCATCCCTACCCCAAGCCAAGCGAGAAAGGCTCCAGCGAGTATTGCTACATACACAAAGAGTCGAACCGTTCTTCTTCGTCCTGAAGCATTCATCACGTTATTGCTGAAAAGCTCACGACCAAGAATCCATCGAGGACATCCTGAGGAAATACTTCTCCCCGCGAAATAAATGCTAAGCACCGAAACAATGAAGATAACTAGCCCTCCAGTCATCATTGAAAAAAGTCTTGCGTTAAAAGTAAACGCAACGCCTGCCGCAGCACCTTTCCATACTCCACCCAGTGCCCACAGCGAGAGTTTGGTGTATCCGAATCCGCCAAACGTGCCGGCCAAAGCGCCAATCATGCAAATAACACCGGACTCATAAAGAAAGAGACGACGAATCTGAAGCCTCGTGAAGCCTAGAGCCATCATAAGGCCAATTTGCTCAAACCTAGACTCCATCCCGAATGCGCACATCAACACAACGAGAATGATTGCAGAAAGAACCAGAAATGCGCTCATCGAGGAAAACAATATCCCAAAGTCTAAAGCTCCCTCCACAGCCATCCGCTTCTCCTCTGCAAGAGAGCGGATGTTAATCCCGAGATGCGCAAGATTGAGCTCATTGCGCAATTTTAGCATAAGTTCAGACTCATTATTGGCAGCTTCCCCCAAGTAGATACCTGACACTTTACCAAACCTGTTTCCCCATAGTTGCTGAGCCTGTGAAATTGAGATAAAGGCTTTGGGCGTTGCCTTGTATTGATCCCAAAACAGCTCATCCGCATCGCGAATACGACCAGTATCAATCGGCAAACCGCTTTCCCAAGAGGCCAGGGTTTGAGCCGTCTCAAGGCCGGGGAAGTCAGGAACCCAGCCTTCCTTAAGGGAACGCGAATTCTGCGGGATAATGCCTGCCACCCGGAACACTTCACGGTCATCTGTATCAAGCTTTCCTGCAGGAGTCTTGCCATCACCGATGACAATGAATTCACGGGAGCTCTTAGCCGCAAAAAAACTAATACCAATCTCATCGCCGAGCGAAGCGGCAAGCCCCCCGCTTAGTGAATCAGAGGAAAGCCAGTCATTAATAATGATTTCATCAGCTCCCGGCAAAGGCACGCCTAGCCTTTTCGCTGAACGTGGCCCTATGCCAACTGCAACTGAATAGGGAACAGTTAATTTTTGCTTGTAGAAGTCATTTATCAGGTAGGAGATCACTCCCTCAGAGTCCGGGAATGCGGAACCGACCGCCTCCTCCTCAGCTTCACTGATAAATACCCGATCGCTAACGATGAAGCTTTCACCGCCTGATAAAGACCTTAAAGAGAGCTCAGCATCTGCTAAGGTCCAGATCTTGTCTATTAAAGGCCCAAGATTGGGAGAGCCTGAGCAAAGAACAAGATTGATGCGACCAGGCTTATTGAGTTTATCTTGCAGCAACTCAAGAGGGACAAACATATTGAGAGCATCGGATTGCTCGGACAACATGCTGAAGCTGCCAAGGTGATTAGGGGAAATGAAATGAGTAATCGTCCCCCTGATTGAGGAAGTGCTCTCTGTTTCGCCGGAAAGAGGAGCGTCTCTTGAAACTCTTCCAGGCAATTCCATTCGCGATATAACGTCCTCCCCCCGCTGCAACTTCAAATAATCAGCAAGAGGCTCCCCAATCGCAAAATACCTACCCTCTGGCGTCGACCTGCCTGCAAGTTGCCAGAATGAATCAGTCACTCCATAAATCCTGATTCCGTTTGCACGACTCCTCTTGTCAGGCGTACTAATGACTCCCGTAGTAAAAAGCACAGGAGCAATGATTTGATCTGGCAAACGTGATGCCAGGCCTTCAGCCAACTTCTCCGTAACAAACCTTTCCCCGGCAACAATTGCCTGTGTTACACCGCCGGTTCTCTTGCCGGCCTCCTGCCTTAGCGTTTCCTTAACAGAGTCGCCCACGAGCAGGGACCCGGTCAGTATTGATGAAGCAATAAAAACACCGCAAAACAGGCAAAAGGAGACCTTCCAGTAGTGCCTGAGTCCATGTAAAGCCAACCTGAACATCATTAACTATCATCCTGCAGCGTTCCGGACTGTATCGTCAGCCTACGATCCATCATAGCCGCAATGTCATGATTGTGGGTAACCATAACAAGAGCGGTTCCCTCGCTACGATTAAGCTCCAACAACAACCCCGCCAACTCATGAGATCGTTCAGAATCAAGTGCACCTGTTGGCTCATCAGCAAGAAGTAATGATGGCTTGTTGATTAATGCGCGAACTACAGCCGCACGCTGGCGCTCTCCACCTGATAGTTTACCCGGAAGTTTATTGGCATGATCCACAATTCCTACCTCCGCCAACAGCTCCAACGCTCTCGCTTTCACAATACCGGGATCTGCTTTTTTTGAAAGAGCCAAAGACGGCAGTGTGACATTCTCGAGCACCGTGGCCTGTGGAAGGAGATGATGCTGTTGGAACACAAAACCAATGTCATTCGCCCGTGTTTCTGACGATTCCTTTTCCGACATGCGCAAAGTGTCTTTGCCGTTGAGAAAAATCGCTCCCGAATCAGGAACATCAAGCAATCCCATCAAATTAAGTAAAGTGCTTTTACCGCATCCCGAATGTCCAATTACAGAAATTCTCTCTCCCTGCTCAACTTGAAGGGAGACGTCGATGAGTATTTCTCGCCTAGCCCCATCATCTCCGTCAAGATAGCCTTTATTGACACTGTCCAACTCTACAATCATCGCTTGACCCATCTGGTTGCCTTGAACTCATTATCCGGAAGACTCCCCAAAGGGACCACCATAACCGGTAAACGCAATGCGAACGTGAGACGTAATGAATCTGCAATCCTCTCAACCGTCTCATCGGTATCGCATTCCTCATTAAGCTCAACGTTGAGCGTAACTTCTCTCATTGAGCGATCGGAACTGATTACAACCTGGTAGTTTTCAACCTCAGAGTGCCGGCAGACGACTGCATCAATAGCGCCAGGGTAAAGGTTTACGCCACGCACCACAACCATGTCATCAATTCTCCCAAGAACTCCTCCCTCAAAACCGAGAACAAGTTGACCGTCAATTTCATAGTGCCGTTTGCAGACCAAGTCACCGGTGCGATACCTTAACACTGGAGTATCATCACGACGCAACGTGGTTAGGACCAGTTCTCCACGCTCGCCCTCGCTGACTTCCATGCCACTCTCAAGATCGAGCACCTCAGCAAAGTGAAATCCGGGGACTATACATAGATTGCCTGGGCTATTCGGCACCTCAACGGAGACGGGACCAACTTCAGTCATGCCATGATGGTCGAAGACTTTCGCGCCATCCCATAAGCTTGATATTTTCGAAGAAACCTCAGGGATGCTTCCCCCGGGCTCACCGGCAACAATAACCTTGCTCACATTATGCTCTCTCCCACACTCAGAAATTAATTGCCCCAACCTCTGAGCGTAAGTTGGAGTACAACAAAGCACCGTGATGCCAGAAGTAATAATCTCCTCTATTCGCTCACTCGATCGCGCGCCACCACCAGGAAATGCCATGCAGCCCATTCTTACAGCTGATTCAAACGCCGTCCAAAATCCAATGAATGGGCCAAAGGAAAAGGCAAAGTAAACACGATCAACATTCGCCTTAATGCCGGCAGCTAAATAAATCTTGTCCCATACCTCCAACATGGAATCCCAACTGCTCTGCGTATCAGGCCACATAATACGCTCGCCACTTGTTCCGCTTGTCTTGCAGACCCTGCTATACATCCCAATAGGTTTTCCGAGATTAGTGCCAAAAGGAGGATTGGATCGGTGGTCTTCAGCAATCTCGGCCTTTGTGGTAAATGGGCATCTTGACTGAAAGTCCTCAATCGTAAGGCTGTCGAATTCCGTAAAGCCTGCGTTAGCAAGCTTCTTCGCGTAAAATGGATTTCGCGAAGCAACAATCGCTTTCAATAGTCGCCGCAACGATTGCACTGCATCCTGAGAAGCCATTATCGTTCACCTCAGTCACCCTCACCTGGATATGATGCATCCGGGCTTACTGTGACTGACTGACTCACAGCCACTTTATTAGGCACTTTCTTTGACGGCCCGGGTTTTTTTAAGGTTACAAGGAAACCTCCAAGGACAGCAAAGCCAATCCCCAACCAGAATAATGGTGAGACGGAACTCCAACCCTCGCCGGGAGGATGCAATGCGATGGCCACAAGAGCATTCACAACAGGGGCGCCTGCAAATATAATTGCCATTACAACAGCCGGATGGCCTTTTGCACCAAAAGCCAGTAATACCCCGAAGGCTCCGATGGCACCAACAATTCCTGCGACAAAAGAATACGCAGATCCCTTGAAGGACATTTCCCAACTCGCTCCTGAGCAAACCAGTAATATCAAGGGCGCCAATACCGCAGTTACGAAGTAAGCAATTCCTACCCAAAGGAATGCCTTGTAGCGCCCAAATTCAGGATCCTTCATCCCAAGCGCACCCTCGTGGAGCAAGATGCCATAAACACCCCATGCCCCCACAGTCATTAATGCAAATAGCAGCCAAGTCATTCTCTTTGGGTTTTCCTTATTGTTATTACTTCGAATTTTCATGCAGCGCTAATCAGTGAATTTCTTCAGTTCACCTTCTGGCGCCTGCTCTATTTTTTCACGGATTGCTTGCGGGATCTCAACGGCCTCCATCACTCCCTCCTTGCAACGCACGCACGCGACAAGAGCTTTCCCTGAAGCCACCGCCGTAAAGCCTTCATCCTCGACCCTGCGAAACTTAAACCTGTAATCAATGGTTTTTGTCCCAACCCGAGCCACCAGCAATTCAATTTCCAGCTCATCCTCAAATCGAATCGGTTTCCGGTAATCACAAGACACATGAACTCGAGGCCATCCCACCCATCCTCCATCTCCATCACTCATCTTGTGCACGGACTCATCCTCAGCTCGATAGAATGCGTGCTCGCAATCTTCCATATACAGGAAAAAGCGTGAGAAATGCACTATCCCTGCCAGATCAGTGTCTGAAAAAGCAACAGTGCGACGATAAACGAATCGATAAGCCATAAGTGACTGCCTTCCTTTTACGGAAGGTATATATTACCGTGAAGTAACCAAAATGGCAACGCCATTAGAATTAACTCGGGAAAAAGCACAATTAACAATTAATGGAACCCCGCAGTTTTCTGATGCTATTACTATAGGCCATAGAACTCAGGAAAGCACCTCTCCATAATCAAGCCTGGGGGGCAATTGAGCAAAGTTCGAAACCGCATCAAACAAGTCCCTAAAGTCCGTAGAAAGGTTGCCAATCAAGCAATCAGTCAGATCGCCTCGCACCTCGGGATGAGCTTTAATCAGGTCACTAAAGCTAAATCCTTGATCATAGAAAGCATAAACCAATGCCCGCATGGACTCGATTCCTTGGCAAAGCTCCCTTCCGTATTCACTAAACTGCGAAGCGCTGAAGTCATTATCACCAATGGCTTTATGGACGACGTCAGCTGCCATCTCTCCACTTTTCAATGCCAGGAAAACACCGGAAGAAAACACCGGATCTAGAAAGGCAAACGCGTCTCCTGCCAGCAAAAGGCCATTGGATGCACAAAACTCAGATCGATAAGAATATTCACCCGTTGTCCAATATCGCCCAAACTGTTCTCCGGACTTCAAGTGCTCGGAAATCCAGACATTATTCTTGATTTCCTCAGAGAGAATTTCCCCCGGATCAGTTGATTCACGGTAAAGGTAGTCACGCTCAGCAACCACTCCTAAACTAACTATGTCGTTGGCGAGTGGAATATACCAAAACCAGCCTTTTTCCGGAATATAGGCAACTGTGGTTGAGCCAGCGTCAAGACCAGGATCACGCTGGGCGCCTTTATAGTAAGTCCATATCGCAATTTTCCCCAGTCGGGGATCCCGCTTTCTCCATTTACGCTTTGTCTGGGCAAAAGCATCCCTCCCGGAGGCATCAATAACCATTGGTGCTGAAATTTCATGACGGGAACCATCTTCGGTGACCGCCCTGACTCCAACCGTATTGCCATTCTCTTCAATGAGTGACGTTGCAGAGGTCAACTCATGCACTCTCGCGCCGTTATCACGCGCACGGTCAAGTATAAGCCCGTCAAACTGGCTACGCAAAACCTGCCAAGTTGTTGAGGAAGGATGATCGTAATGCTGGAAAAAGTAAAAAGGTCGGGATTGCTGTCCATCCTGTGTAACAAATTGAACGCTGAACTTTTGAGTGAACCCAACCTTGTCCATTTCTCCAACAAGCCCCAACCGATCCAGTGTGTGGTAACAGAATGGCATTAATGACTCGCCAACGTGATACCTCGGGAACTTACTTTTCTCCAGAACGGTTACATCGTGCCCCTGTTCAGCAAGAAGGGCCGCTGCAGTCGCGCCGGCTGGGCCGCCTCCAATAACAACAACATCTGCGTTTTTTTCGATCATTGAATCAGTCAGTTTTAAGTATTGTTGCCCTTACATACTTTTCAAGCGGGTTGCGTTAAATTTCTTGCTGGAATCATTCACATGAAGGCAAGACTTCGACAATGTCTGCGATCACAAACCCTTCATTATCAGTTAACTCATTACACCTTCCATAAAGCCCGGCATGCAAGGCCTCTTGGAGCTGATCCGAAATCAGCTCATCCGCACTGATCCTGAAAAAGCCCTTTGGCTGGCTTAAAAAATCCACCCCATAGCTCTCAAGCAATCCGCCGAATGGTCCCTTCTCAGTGATCACAGCCTCCCGCATCGCCTCATCAAGTTTATCTAAATGAATCCCTATCGCCCCAAACTCGACCGGCTTCCCATTGTCGACCCTTTCGAGAACCACCATCCGGATAAGATATTCATCGCTATGCTCTGAACATATGACCTTCAATCCCAGCTCAGTTTCGTGAAATCGCGTCAGGGTTGATGTCATGTCTGAGTCGTGGACAAGAAGAGAATTCTGAGGGTCGGGCACCTTAGATTCATCAAGAAAATTCACTGACGGCAAATCCTTCTCCTGCTGCGCGTAAAAATAATGCAATGGCAGTAACAGAGACAAGAGGTTCTCAGGTTTCGAGTCACGCATAGCGAGCATTTTGATGATCCTTAAGGAAGAACTCGTGCAGCAACCGATCCACCTGCAGTAACCCGTCACGACTTAGAGTGATCTGTTGACCATCAAAGCTGAGATACCCCTCTTCCTGAAGGTGCTGAATCGGTTTGGAGAAGAGATCATTTACATCGGCATCAAACTTGCTGCTAAAGTAATCCATGTCAGCACGTCCCATCTTTAGCTGCAATATAAACTCACGAATCAACCCCTCCTCATTATCAATCGAATACGCCCTATGGATGGGTAAATCCCCATCAGTAACCTTGTTAAGATACGCACCAATCTCATGCTCATTCTGAACATGGACTCCCCCGATATGACCAAATGAAGCCACGCCCGCTCCAATCATGTCAGACCCTCCCCACAAGGCATCACGATAAACAAACTTGGTCTTGTATGGATCCTTCACCACCGTATAGGCACTGGTGACAGTGTAGCCAGCGGAAACAAAAGCATCGAATGCTATGCTGACCCACCTCCTCTTGGTCGGCCAATCCGCAACAGGAGCTGTGACCTTACCGTTTTTCTGCATCTCTTTATAAATGCCAGTATTGTAAGGCACTTCCATCTGGTAGATGGTTACACAATCAGGCGCCAGCTTGATTGCTTGGTCAATGCAGCGAAGCCAGTTCTCTTCGGTCTCGTCAATCATCCCGGCAATTAGATCAATGTTAATCTGGGGAAACCCTATGGATTGAGCGTGACTGTATGCGCGTTGGATTTCACCAGACCTATGGGCTCTTCCGTTCAGCTCAAGGATATGGTCATCAAAGTTTTCCACCCCAAGGCTAAGACGAGTGACCCCAAGTGAACGGATTTGATCAAGCTTCTTTTCAGTTAAGGTCCCGGGCTCACATTCAAAGGCAACCTCCTCGGTCTCGTCCCAGGGAAATGCATCCTTCATTCGATCGGTCAAATCCTGCAATTGAGAAACTGACAAATATGATGGTGTCCCTCCACCGAAATACACGAATTTGGGCTTCCTGTCCTTAAAGTAAGGCATTGCTGCGTAACCCTCAATCTCCCGGATGCCCGCATCGATATACGCCCTGATCTCCGCTGCGTTTTTGTCTGTATAAACGCGGAAGTAACAAAAGTGGCAACGTTTCCTGCAAAACGGAATATGGAAATAAATACCCAGCGGGTAATCCTCCGGGGCATCACGCTCCATCACCTCATGAGCTAAAGGCACTTGGTCAGGCGACCAGAAAGAATACGGAGGATAATTGGAGACAAAGTAATTGCCCACCTCGGTCTGCTCCTTCCCTGAAGAAGAATTACCTTTCTTGGGTTCCGGTGATGACATTGCAGGACAATTGATAAATGATTAATTCTTCTTGGACGAAAATGCGTAAACCTTCCCGTCGTCGCATCCAATCACAAGCCTCCCCTGTGATATTGCCGGCGATGAACGGATTGATTCCCCAATATCATAACTCCATTCCTCTTTGCCGGTGTCAACATTAACCGCATAGATGCTACCGTCGCCAGATCCGACAAAAACTGATTTCCCTGACACTACAGGCGAGCTTTCTATGCCGGATCCCGTTTTAAACTCCCATATTCCCGCCCCCGTTGCCTTATTGATTCGGTAAAGTCGTTTGTCTTTGCCGGCACAGTATACCGACTCACCGGTGACTGCCGGAGAGGCAATGAAAGGGAAATCACGTTCACCGAACTCCCACGCACGCTTTTTGACCGTAAGGTCAAATGCAGCAACGCGATTTCCGTGATGAGCAACATAAGCCACGTTGTCTGAAACAACGATTGAATTAGCAATGTAGTTTTCCGCATCCATGGAAACGCCGATTTTCCCGGTTTCAGCATCAAGGCAATAAATCCGAGCATCACAACCACCAAAATAGATATTGCCCTTATAGACACCTGCAGCGCCGTTGACATAATTCTCGGTTTCATATTTCCACTTCGGCTTACCTGTTTTCAGGTTCACGCAATGGAGAAAATTATCATAACTTCCTATCAGGACATAATCAGCTTGATCCTTGTCACTGTGATAGAGATTAGCCCCTGCCAAAATTTCTCCATCAGTTTCGTATTTCCAGTTCACCTTGCCATTGGACGCATCAAGTGATTGAAGAATCCCGTCGCCGGAGCCAAACACAACCGAACCGCTGGCAATACAGGCCGCTCCCTGTATCGTGTCTCCCCCTTCATATTCCCAGAGGACTTTACCATTACGCAAATCGAGACAGACAAACCGCCCCTCTTCAGAGCCAACATAAACCCGCGAGCCGGAGATAACCGGGGTCGCCATCACACTCCTGCCGACCTCAGCAGTCCAGTCTAATTGAAGCGGCGACTGGAGTTGTTCCTTAGCTACTCCACTCATGTCAGCACTGCCGCGAAACAAAGGCCAGTCCGCCAATCCTTTTGTAATCAGCAGCATACACAGAGAAACTATAACCACAAAACGCATGGCCTGATATGCAGATTTACTGTATGACATATTGAAAGGTAACCTCAGGGAGTTATTCTTCAAGTAGATGCCCTTACAATGGATGACTTAAACGAGTATACCCCCCAGCCCATCCCCGAGGAATTTCATTCTGAATATGAGGAACGCCCGTTCCTGACATGTACACGGTGCGGAGAAACACTTTCCGACTTTCCCGAGGGGTTCCAAATCGCAAAAGTCTTCAGGCGTGAAGAGGTGGTGTTTGAATACGCTATATGTTCACCGTGTCACACGAGCATGATTGATGAATTCTCAATGGCGTCACGCCAAACCCTGGAGGATTATTACAACGCGAACATGACCCCTGGCCTTGGGGCAGGCAGCTGTGGCATCTGCCAATTGCCAAGGAAGGATCTACCTCAAAACGAGTTCTCCCTTGGTGCAGCCTGTGTTGGATCTCAGCTTCTCGAGGCGTTTATGATTTGCTCATCCTGCATGGAAGTGAGCAACCTTCTCGTGTCAAAGCAGACTCAGGGCATCTGGAATGATTTTATTGACACAAATTTCCCCGGTGTCCCTGAGGACTCGATGCCCTGCCCCACCAACGTGGGCCTGTTCTAACTCAGTCCGGCTTGCTTATTGAAGTGGCGAGGTTAATTTAAATAACTCCTTAACTGGTCTAACCAGCAAATTGCACATGGATCGCGAAGAATATACGCAAATCTGCCAAAGCATGCTTTTGCGCACCCTGGCATCAATCATTGCTGGAACCCTCTCGTCCATATTAGCAGCACAACAGAACATCGACATTGGCATACTGCCTACATTTTCCCTCGTGACGGTCTTCTTTTTTTGCACGGGCATTAAATTTTTCCCTGCATCAGGAGCATGGATGAACCTGCGTTTCAGAAATTTCCGCAGGCTGAAATCAGGACTACCTTCGCTATCAAACCGGGATGCCCCAGCTGAACGCTTCCTTGACGACTTTCGCAGAGGATAGCCTGAAATCACAACTAAAACCTCAGCCCGACTTTGAGCCATCAGGATCATTCGACAAACGCGCTCAGCCTGCTCAACGATTATCTTCATGCGCTTGCAGATTCTGGGGCGCAGGAAGTATTGCTAACGAGCGAGGCTATCAGCAAGCTACAGGACATTGCCAATGGCAAGAGCAATGGCGATCAAAGCCATCAAGACAAAGTCCTTTCTCTTAACGCGCTCAGAGAAAAGGCAGAAAAGTCCGAGGAATACCGCTCCATTCAAACGTTGCGTGACACCATGGTATTTGCCACTGGCAACCCTGATGCCCAAATCATGTTTATCGGTGAAGCACCTGGTGCAGAAGAGGAAAAACAAAAGGAGCCATTTGTAGGCCCAGCCGGAAAGTTGCTAACTAAAGTCATAACAGCCATGGGCCTCTCACGGGACGATGTCTATATATCAAACATCGTCAAATTCAGGCCTCGCATTGATGGGCCTGACCAGGGTGCAAAAAATCGCAAGCCCGATAATAACGAGATCAAGGCTTCCATTCACTTTATCAATGCCGAAATCAAGATTGTTAACCCTGATTTAATTATCGCATTGGGTGCAAGCGCCATGTCCGGTCTCCTTGGACTTGAATCAAGCGTCAACAGCTCAAGAGGAAGACTGCACGCAATTGGCAAACATCAGGCAATCGTCACCTACCATCCATCGTTCCTTCTTAGAAGCGGCTCAAATGCCGACAAACGCAAGTTGTGGGAAGACATGCTAATGGCAATGGATTACCTGCAAATGCCAATCTCTGAAAAACAGAAAAACTATTTTCTGGTGCGGTGAACCTTTAATCAGATGACTTACCCTCTTCAGAACCGTCAGGGTTAGCATCTTCCGCCTCCCCGTCCACAGGATGAACATCTTCTGATTCCGGGGCACCCCCCTCTTCTGTATCTGTATCACCACTATCATCTTCAGCAACAACAGCCGCAATATCCTGAAGCCGCTCATCGCCTGTGAGAGTTACCAATTTAACCCCTTGAGCATTACGGCCGGTCTCACGAACTTCATCCACTCTGATTCGAATACTCTGCCCGCCACTAGTCATGAGCATCAACTGCTCATCGTCACTAACAGCTGCAGCACCAACCACGGACCCGGTCTTATCCGTGCACTTCATCGTGATAATTCCTTTTCCGCCCCTAGACTGCTGACGGTAGTCATCAAACGAGGTGCGCTTGCCTATTCCGTGCTCACTTGCAACCAACAGCTTTTTATCATCTGAAACCAGCGCCAGCCCAACAACACAATCGCCTTTCACCGGTCTAATACCGTGAACCCCTGCTGTTGCCCTTCCCATTGACCTTGCCTGCTGCTCGTTAAAGCGCAGACTTAATCCTCCGCTCGTGACGAGCACCACATCATCATTACCGCTGGTGAGCCTCACATCGATAAGCTCGTTGTCTTCATCAAGCTTTATTGCAATAATCCCGTCCTTGCGGAAATTTCGGAAATCGTGCACTCCGGTCTTCTTCACCCGCCCGCTCCTTGTCGCAAACAACACGAATCCTGCATCCTCTCCGAATGTGACATCATCACCTGAATCACTCACGCGATAAACCAGTCGCAATACAGCAGCAATTGACTCCTCTGGCTGTAGGTTCAAGAAATTCTTTATACTCCTTCCGCGTGCAGCACGTGAAGCCTCAGGAAGCTCATACACACGCTCAACATAAACTCGACCCGTGTTCGTGAAAAACATGAGGTAATCATGCGCCTGAGCCGTAAACAAGTGCTCAACAAAATCCTGCGTATCCTCATCACCTCCTCGCGTCTCCATTCCCCTGACGCCTTTGCCCCCCCTGCCTTGGACCCTATATTCATTGGCTGCAGTACGCTTCACGTAACCGCGGTGACTCAGGGTCACAATCATTGACTCATTGGCAATAAGATCCTCAATGGCAATCTCACCTTCATCGGGGAGAATCGGACACCGCCGGGCAGATGCATGCTTCTCCTTAATCTCGTTAAGCTCATCTTTAATGATTGCCAAAACCCGGGACTCTTTGCCGAGGATATCCAACAAGTCCTTAATCTCTTCAATAACACTGTCATACTCACCCTTGATCTTATCCTGCTCCATTGCAGTGAGCTGGTAAAGCCGCAGCTCGAGGATGGCATTAACTTGCCTGTCCGTGAATACATACATCCCATCCTGCAAGCTGGGTTGGTCACGAATCAGCACTCCAAGCTTCTTGGCAGTTTCAACAGTGAACGTGTAGGACTTTATTTTCTGCCTGGCATCATCACGGTTCTTGGACTCCCGGATAATACGAATGAAATCATCCAAGTGCCCGAGGGCCAGCAGGAATGCCTCCAGGTTTTCAGCCCTGTCCTCTGCCTTGGACAACAGGAAACGCGTACGACGTATAATGACGTCGCGCCGATGCTCGATGAAGGCATCTATCGCCTCGATAATCGACAGCTGCTTGGGTCGCCTGTCGTGAATGGCGAGCATGTTGACCCCAAAGGAGGTTTCCATTGCCGTAAGCTTGAATAGTTGGTTAACAACGACCTGAGGCCTGGCATCCCGCTTCAGGGTGATCTCAATCCTTGTTTGATCATCAGAAAGATCCCGCATCGCTGAGATCTCGGTAATAACCTTTTCCCTCACCAACTCTGCTATCCGTTGTTGCAATGTTGCCCGGTTCACGCCGTGGGGGACTTGGCGAATAATGATCAATGACGCGCCTGTGGAGCTTTCCTCAACCTCCATAACACCACGCATCTTAATGCTTCCACGACCAGTTCTGAAGTAACTGTCAATACCCTTGAACCCGCGGATTTCACAGGCTCCAGCAAAATCCGGCCCTTTTATATGCTCCTTGATTTCCTCTACAGTTAGCTTCGGATTATCAATTCGAGCACAAACACCGTCAATGACCTCGCCCAGGTTGTGTGCCGGAACATTTGTCGCCATCCCGACCGCAATGCCGGTTCCGCCATTAACTAGAAGATTGGGAATTGCCGCAGGCAATACAACGGGCTCCGTGGAGTTTCCATCGTAGGTTTCCTGATGATCAACAGTCCCCTTTTCGAGGTCATTCATCATCGCCGTTCCCATCTGGGTAAGGCGTGCCTCCGTATAACGCATGGCAGCTGGGGCATCCCCCTCAACTGATCCGAAATTACCCTGTCCATCTATCAGGGTTTCCCGCATTGTCCATGGTTGAGCCATGTTCACCATGGTGGGATAAATTGCCCCATCCCCGTGAGGATGATATTTACCCATCGTCTCACCAACTATCCTCGCGCATTTCAGGTGAGCCTTGCCCTGCGCAAGTGACAAGTCATGATGCATGGCATACAAAAGCCGACGCTGTGAGGGCTTAAGACCGTCACGGGCATCCGGCAGCGCCCTGGAAATGATAACCGACATTGAATAGTCCAGAAAGGACTTCGACATCTCGTCGGCTACGTTAATGGGCTTGATCCTGTCTTCGGGCATACTGTGCGAATTTTACGGCGATACTAAAAAGGTTAGACGTCAAGATTCTGGACATTGAGGGCATTATCCTCAATGAATCTCTTGCGCGGCTCCACCACGTCTCCCATTAACACGTCAAACATCGTGTCAGCCTGGTCTTGATTGTCACTGTCATAACGAACCCGTAGCAACTGTCTCGTCTCCGGGTTCATGGTGGTTGAATACAACTCCTTGGCGTTCATTTCTCCCAGCCCCTTAAAACGCTGCACACGCATTCCTCGACGTCCAATTTCAAGGACCTTGCTAAGGATTTCGAAAAGGTTAAATACTGGATCCACAACCTGCTGATCCCCTTCCCCTTCAACGAGTTCATAAATGGGCTTATCATCGCAATAGAAAGGATCAGTTTCGACACCAAGCTCTTTGAGTCGGGAGAGAATTTTTGATATTGAAGTTGCCTCATGCAGTTCGTACTTGAGAGCCCTGCGCTGCAAGCCATCAAATCTCTCCCGGTAGTTCTCCGTCTCTTCTTCGGTGATTTCTTCATTGAAAAGCCGCAAGTCTCGATTCTCCGCAGCATATTCCAGCAGTTCCCGTTCTGTGGCAAAATAACCAACACTCTCCTCGTTTCCTGTGCGGACCCTTACCATATACTCTGGCAGATGACCGTCCTTTCTCGCCTCAAGTAGATCTCGAAAGTTCCCTCCGTGCCCTTCAAGGGTGCCTGTATATCGAGTCAACTGGGAAAGCGCGTCCAGCACACCCCTTAACAGGTCTTTTTCAACAGCCGCTCCACCGTCAGGCTTGCGAAGACATAGGTCCTCGGATCCTAGCGATATCAGGATTTCATTTAGAGCCGCATCATCAGCCACATATTCCTCACGCTTTTTCCTTGTCACCTTATACAGTGGAGGTTGCGCAATATAGAGGTATCCAGACTTAACAAGGTCAGGCATATGCCTGCAGAAAAAAGTCAACAGCAAGGTGCGGATGTGCGAACCATCAACGTCCGCATCGGTCATGATTACAACCTTGTGATATCGGACTTTGTCTAAGTTGAAAACTCCCTCCTGATCGCCGTCACCATCACTAATACTTTCCCCGATCCCCGCACCAATAGCAGTGATCATCGCCTGGATCTCCTTGTTTTGTAAAGCCCGGTGCAATCGAGCTTTTTCAACATTAATCACCTTGCCCCGCAAAGGAAGGATCGCTTGGGTCACACGGTTACGCCCGGACTTCGCTGAGCCTCCTGCAGAGTCACCCTCAACAATGAATAACTCGGACTTGGCCGGGTCGCGCTCTGAGCAATCTGCCAGTTTTCCAGGCAGTCCGCCACCGGAAAGGACTGACTTGCGCACGGTTTCCCTGGCCTTTCTTGCCGCTTCGCGAGCACGAGCAGCATTAACCGCCTTTTCAATGACCATTTTCGCCACTTGCGGGTTCTCATCAAAATAAGCCTGTAGCCCCTCGTAAACAATCGAGCCAACCACTCCTTCAATCTCGGTATTAACAAGCTTGTCCTTGGTCTGTGAACTGAACCGAGGATTGGGCATTTTTACACTGATGACGCAGACAATTCCCTCTCTCACATCATCGCCGGAAAGAGCCGGATCCTTATCCTTGAGTAACTTATTCCCCTTTGCGTATTGATTAATTGCCCTAGTCAATGCCCCTCGAAACCCTGTCAGGTGCGTTCCTCCATCAGCTGTAGGAATGGAATTTGCATAACTAAGTATGTGGTCATTGTAGCTGTCGTTGTATTGAAACACCACGTCAGTAAACACGTCGTCCTCGGTAATCTTTCCGTCATACTCAACCTCAACCTTCCGCTTCCCCTTTACGATCACTGGATCAGGATGGGACAGTGTTTTGTTAGCTCCAAGCTGGAGGACAAATTCCTCTATGCCCTTTGAGTAATAAAAAGTCTCTTCAGCCTTCGACTCTGGCCGCTCATCCACAAGCTCTATAGTCAGCCCGGGATTGAGAAAGGCCAGTTCTCGCATTCTCTTTCCCAAACGATCAAACTCAAATTCAATCGTATCAGTGAATATGGTAGCATCCGGGAAAAAAGTGATCTCGGTTCCGGTAGGCTCCTTTGGCACATCACCCACGACCTCTAGAGGCTTAATCGTCTTGCCGCGCTCAAAGGTGATCGAATGCAATTTCCCCCCGCGCCTTACCTCGGCGCGGAACCAGTCAGATAGCGCATTCACGCATTTTGCTCCAACTCCATGCAGTCCTCCGGAATACTTGTATGCACCTTGACCGAATTTTCCACCTGCGTGCAGGTTGGTAAGGACTAACTCGATAGCGGGCACTTTAAATTTAGGGTGCATGTCAACGGGTATCCCCCTGCCATCGTCAGCAATAGAAACGGAACCGTCAACATGGATGGAAACGCGAATCTTGTCGCAATAGCCTGCCAGATGCTCGTCAATGGAGTTGTCCAGAACCTCAAATACACAGTGATGCAACCCTCTGACATCAGGATCCCCAATATACATTCCTGGACGCTTGCGAACCGCCTCAAGTCCCTCAAGTTTATCAATCTGGGCGGCGTCGTAATTTTGCCCCTCTTCCACCTGCATCTCAGCAGGGGTCAGTTCTGAATCTTCGTTGTCAGCCATAAATATATTCTTGCAATCCCCTTGCTCGAAGTGACGAAAAACCACTCTTAAGTTCCGGCGTAAGTATTGTTAATACAATAAAGAGAGTAAGTTCATTGAAGCAACTTTTTAGCGACTAAACTTGAATTTTTTTTTGCGGATATAGCAAGTGTAATTGGCTTATTACGAGGCAGTTACGGGAATGCCGTTTTCTCAAATCTTCAATAAGGCCAAAACATCTAAAAAAGCAGAAAATTCATCCTTCAAAATGGTATTTTTACGAGCATGTAAAGCGCCCGACGTTGAACCTAATAGGGAGAACAAATGAGCCATTTAATTGCCACTCGAAGGAATAATTCATGAGCATGGCAAACGCCGCTAAAGATTGTGATTCAATAGTGGTATCCGGGATTATCTGAACCTTGCGTGCGCCTTTGTAGGGTTTAACATCATTGTAATGGCAACCCATACGATTGCGATGCCCAGTAAATACGCCAATCTTCAGGAGGAGATATTAGACCTGAAGAAAAGTCGTAATGCTATCATCCTGGTTCACAATTACCAGCTTGGTGAGATTCAGGACATTGCTGATTATGTCGGAGATTCCCTTGGTCTTGCTTACCGGGCGAGAGAAACAAATGCCGACGTCATTGCCTTTTGCGGGGTGCATTTCATGGCCGAGACCGCCAAGATCATTAATCCTGAGAAGACCGTTATATTGCCAGATAAGGATGCGGGCTGCTCCCTCGAGCTTTCGTGCCCCGGCGAGGAGCTTGCTTCATTCTTGAAGGATAACGCTAATAAAAATTATTATGTCATCGCTTACATCAACTGCAGCGCCGACGTAAAAGCCCTTTCTGATTGCATCTGCACAAGTGGAAATGCCGTTAAAATCGTTGAATCTGCCCCTGATGACCGGCCCATCCTCTTTGTCCCTGACCAGAACCTTGGTGCATGGGTCATGGAGCAAACAGGAAGGAAAATGGATCTTTGGCAGGGCTCGTGCTACGTCCACGTCGAGTTCACCAGAGAAAGCATTTCCAAAATCCGCGATGAATACCCACAGGCGGAATTAATTGCACATCCAGAATGCACATATGCAGTTCGAATGCTGGCGGATGTGGTTTGCTCAACCGAGAAGATGGTTGACTACGCCAAGCAATCCAACGCGTCTTGCTTTATCGTGGCAACTGAAGAGGGTATGCTTCACAGGTTAAATAAGGAAGTTCCCTCGAAAACCTTTATCAGTGGGCCGACCGATCATTGCGCATGTGCTGAATGTCGTTTCATGAAAATGAACACGCTGGAAAAGCTTCGCAACGCGCTACGCGACTTGAGCCCAGAAGTTACAATGAATGAGGAAACCAGAGAAAAAGCAAAAGCTCCAATCCTCAGAATGTTGGAACTAAGCAATTAATCAATTGCTCCTCGCCCTTCAGCATTGCGCCACGCACATAGCAGCACACAAGCCACTGCACATAACCCGCAGTCAATGAGCAATTGAAGCTGAATCGTTGTGGTAATACCCAGACAGCCGCATTCAGTATCAATGCCCCTGATAAGAAGTGATGCCAAGGCCAGCATAAAGAAAACCAATGATCCCCCGAGAACAATCACGCACCCAGGGTAAAGCAGGCGTAAGATCACGCACACCCCAGCAATGAGCTCAAATGGGGGCATGAACATTGCTACCCAAGCAATCCATGGGTCACCGAGAATCCTGTAGTTACGAATAATTGACTCAAAGAGCATTGGGTCATCAATTTTCCAGGCCCCCGCAACACAAAACACTCCCCCCAGTAAAATTCGCAAGAACAACTCCAAGGGATCAATCCTTCTACGAAGCCAGCTCGGGAGGGTCGGAAACATTAAAATTGATGGGCTGTCAATCAGGCATTATTCCCCACAGGGACAATTACATTCCATCAAGGAATCAACTACACTGAATTGTTACCCTCACCCTTTTCATTTCTTTTTCAATACCAGGATTACATCCTCCCATGGCGAATCCAATTCTCTCGGCTCGTTGACGTCGTAACAAAAGTCATAGCATCCCTCAAGAGTGAAGCTCGGGACTGACTCAAGCAAGGTCTTTAGTTGAGGGGCATCGTAAGTGCGAAAATCCCAGGATGTGTTTATGGTCCTTATCCCTGCATGATCCCGAATCTTCAGCCGACTCTGGAGTTTCTCAATACGAGACCTAGGGTCCGGTGCATCCGAGTCAATTATGCAGTCAACATGCACGTCACCCCTTGAGCCCGACCAGCACTCCCTTTGCTGCTGCGACTTCGGGTAATCCGACAAATGCAAGCCAATGACATAAATCCCGCCACTCCTTAGGTGAGAGCCAACAGCGCGCAGGTGAGATCTGGCATCACCTTCGGTGAGGAGATACTTAAAGGTGCTGACAAGACAGAAGGCCATATCGAACTGTCCCGGAATACTAAATCTCTCCATCGGCAATGCGAAAACCTTGGGGCTATGCCCTGCTTGGCTTAGCCGATCTCTGGAGAACTCCACCATTTGCAGGGATAGGTCGAACCCGACAACCGAATGCCCCATATCCATCAGTCGATGCATCAAGCGCCCGCTGCCACAGGCAGGTTCAAGGATATCCAGCTGCTTTCGGAAGTCACGACCGGCATGTAGTCGAAAAACCTCCTCAAGAAAATCTGTTTCACGGGCGGTATCCTGGTCAAAAATAATATCATAGTAGAGGGGCAAATCATACCACTCCTCTTCATGTTCCCCAGTTGCTTGGCCGGGATTCATTAATGTATAGCCAATGTGGATTGCAGAACGTTAGAAAATGAAAATGCCTTAACCTCCGTTGAGGTGCTTCCAGTATTCTTCAGGCTCACTAATTTGATGATTCTTTCCTGATTTCCTCGACTATTGCATCCCCCATTTCCTTTGTTCCGACCCTTTGAGTTCCTTGCTCGGAAGTATATATATCTGCTGTTCGTATACCCTCATCTATTGCCGCGCGAACAGCATTATCAATGGCGTCTGCAGCCTCTGAATGGCCAAGCGAATATCTCAACATTAATGATGCGGAGAGTATTTGAGCGCAAGGATTGGCTATGCCTTCCCCAGCGATATCAGGCGCTGAACCTCCACTGGGTTCGTACATTCCGAAATACAAACCATCACCTTTATCAATCCCAAGGCTTGAGCTAGCAAGCATTCCAAGTGAACCGGCTATCATTGCCATCTCATCACTTAGAATATCTCCAAACAAGTTAGGCGCGAGAATGACATCAAAGTCCCTGGGGCGCCGGATTAATTGCATCGCTGCATTGTCAACGTATAGATGATCAAGGCTTACTTCAGGATAATCACCGGATACAGCCTCTACCGTCTCTCGCCACAATATTCCATTGCGCAACACGTTGGCCTTATCAATGGATGTGAGTTTTTTGCTCCGCTCCATAGCGGATCTGAACGCAACATGAGCGATGCGTTCTATCTCGGACTCATGATAGCGCATTGTATCAACCGCATGTCGCCCCTTCTCATCATTACGGATCTCCTTAGGCTCTCCAAAATAAATTCCGCCGGTAAGCTCACGAACACAGAGCACATTAAAGCCTCCCTTAACAATATCTGCACGCACCGGGGAGGCATGCACTAGCGACGGGAAGCATACGCTTGGTCGGAGATTGGCGAAGAGGCTGAAATGTTTACGCAATGGCAGCAATGCTCCACGCTCAGGCTGCTGATCAGGCGGTAGAGATTCCCACTTAGGTCCACCAACTGAGCCAAATAGTATAGCGTCAGACTCCCTACAGGCATTTAAAGTGACCTCTGGCAATGGTGAACCTAGTTCATCAATGGCAGCCCCTCCGACAAGCTGTTCATTAAAATCGAAATCAATCTCAAATTTGCATGAAACCGATTTGAGGACGCGAAGCGCTTCATTCATGACTTCGGGCCCTATACCGTCGCCCGGAAGCACTGCGATGCGGTGAACTGGTTTGCTCATAGGCTCCGAGAATCGACGCAATAATCGATTGGTCAATGAGGAATATCAATTTCGTGAACCGCTTGCACAAAATCCTTAACCATAGCGCCATCCTTTATGCCAGGTGCTGCCTCGACACCACTTGCGACGTCAACTGCTTCCGGGAGAACCTCGCGAACGGCTAACGCAACATTATCAGGGCGCAATCCACCCGCAAGTACAACTCGCCGGTCAGGATTATCCTTCACAAACCGGCGACCAAGGCTCCACTCAAAAGACGTTCCGCTACCACCATACTCACCTGGACAATAAGCATCCAGAAGGACCGTGGTAGCAGCAAACTTCCTGATTTCCTGCAAACAGTTTTCATTCTTAACGGTAAAGGCTTTAATGCAGGAGAAATCAGATGAGAACCGTCCGTAATATTCTGCACTTTCATTGCCATGGAACTGGGCGGCGTTAATGATCCCGGTTTCAAGAAGGGATAAAACCTGCTCAATGTCAGCATTGACAAAAACCCCCACCCTCTCTGTTGAATCAGGGATGTCGCCAGCCCAAAGAGTCAGCTCAGAGGGTTTAATAAATCTCTTTGACCCGGGCCAGAAATTAAATCCAAGGGCATCAGCACCGGCAGCGCATGCCATTAACGCGTCAGCAACGGTTGTGATTCCACAAATTTTAACAGCAACGCCTTGAGTCTGCACAAATTCGGGTTTCATTTTTATACCGCTGACTCTTCAGCCCCTCCCTTTAATGGAGTGCCTCCCTTAACCATTGCAATAATCCTGTCAACGGTAAGCGGCTTTATCAAAACACCCTTGACCCGCGCCTCTCGTTGAAGAATTTCAGCCTTAGAAGAATGTGCCGGATCAGCAAGATAGATAACACCAGGACATGACCTGACCCCGCCTTGACAGCACGGAACGGCCTTGGCCAACAGGCCGTATAGCAACTCACCATCAATGACCGGTAATCCAAGACCAAACATGTATAAGTGGTACTCGCGCTGTAAGGCCAACTCAAAGGCATATTCAGCATTGGGCGTGGTATCCACCCTGCAGGGAGTAAAGTTCTCAAGAGCTTCACGTATCAGTCTTAATGTTCCAACCTCCTCATGCGCAATCAGCACACGGGGAAGGTCCTCGTGTTTATTTTCTTCGGACTCGGGCATCTGATCGTGTATATCTTTACGCGGCTTGCGGGATAACGCCACAATCAAACAACACTTGTGCAAGATTCAATGAAAACACATCCCGGTCCTATTCGTATAAGGGGGGCACGTCAGCACAACCTTCGGGATATTGACGTTGATATACCCCGCCATCAATTCGTCGTGATTACAGGGCCGAGCGGATCCGGCAAGTCCTCACTGGCCTTCAACACTCTCTATGCAGAGGGTCAGAGACGTTACGTCGAGAGCTTATCGACATACGCCAGGCAGTTTCTCGACCAACTTGAGCAACCAGATGTTGACTCCATTGACGGTCTCTCACCATCTATTGCCATTGAGCAAAGGTCATCATCCCCAAATCCGAGATCAACAGTTGCGACCGCAACTGAAATATATGACTACCTCAGACTACTGTTTGCTGCAGCAGGGGTGCCTCATGACCCTGAAACCGGGGAAGCAGTTGAGAAGTTAAGTCTTGCCCAGATCGTTGACCAGTTACTTGAGTTCGCCGACAGCACGCGCATCATGGTAATGGCACCTGTCATAAAAAATGAGAAAGCCAATGTCAAAGCAACCCTGGAAAGGCTAAAGCGAAACGGGTTCGTCCGAGCAAGAATTAACGGCACTATCGTTGAACTGGATACTCCACCAGGTAAATACAATTCAAAGCAGAAACATTCCATTGAAGCCATTGTTGACAGAATAATTATCAAGGATGGCATAGAGTCACGTTTAGCAAGTTCTGTAGAAACCGCATTGCGCTGGGGCGAGGATGAGGTTCAAATCCTCTCTCAACCTCCTGACGCGGATGACTGGCAACTTAATGAGTTCACGACCGCCTTTGCAAATCCTCGCACCGGATTCCGTATGGCAAAGTTAACGCCGAAACACTTTTCATTTAACAGCCACCTTGGTGCATGTAGTCGCTGCCATGGCATTGGCAGCATCCTGCAAGCAGACCCCCTGCTTTTTGTGGACGACGCTGACAAAAGCCTCAGTCAGGGAGCAATTAAAACATGGTGGGATCGGAACAAGAAACTCAAGTCCCTACACGACCGTCAGATTAACAGCCTTGTCGGGCACTTCTCAATCAGCAAGGACACACCGCTAAAAAAGTTACCTGAAGGCTTTACCAATGCCCTTTTTCACGGAACGGGAGAGCAAGAATTGACCACCGACTGGGGGAAAGAAACCTCCTCCAAGCAGGCAACAAAACCCTTCGAGGGCTTGCTTGCGCAAGCCGAGAGGCTTCATGAGACAAGCAAGAGTGAAACGACTCGGCGTAATGTCAGGCGCTTCATGACTCCACAGCCCTGTCAGGATTGCCATGGGCGAAGACTCCGTCCTGAAATCCTGTCTGTCACCATCACTCGAAGCGACAACAGTGAACTGTCTATTGACGAGGCAACCTCACTTAATATCGGTCAGGCTCTTGAATGGGTTAATGACCTCCAGTTAACCCCTCAGCAACACGGCATTGTAAAGCGGATCCGACGCGAGTTGATAAGCCGTCTTCAGTTCCTCGTGAACGTTGGGCTTCCATACCTTACACTCAACAGGCAAAGCTCTACTCTCTCAGGAGGAGAGTCACAACGTGTGCGACTAGCCACCCAGATTGGCGCTGGTCTTGCCGGCGTTATTTATGTTCTTGATGAGCCAAGCATTGGACTCCACCAAAACGATAACGCTCAACTCATAGAAACCCTGAGAAAGCTCAGGGATATCGGCAACACGGTCATTGTCGTTGAACATGACGCAGAAACAATCTCTGCAGCAGATCACGTGATCGATATCGGCCCTGCCGCAGGACCTAGAGGCGGAGAATTGGTGGCCTCTGGAACGCCTGATGAATTAAAGAAACATCCTTCATCAATCACGGGAAAATACCTTAGCCAACAACTGAGAATTTCTATACCCAAGAAGAAAGACATACAGTTAACCCCCACACAGGAAAATCCTGATCCCCATGGCTGGATTAACATCATCGGCGCAAGGGAAAACAATCTGCAGAATATTGATGCCGCTTTCCCCGTTGGGGCATTCACGTGCGTAACCGGTGTCTCAGGAAGCGGGAAATCCACATTGGTCGACGCCATCCTCAGGCGAGCCCTTTTCCGACGCCTTCATGCATCGAAGGAAAAGCCCGGTGACCATGAGGACATCCACGGACTGGAACATATAGACAAGTCGATCGTGATCGACCAATCTCCAATAGGTCGGAGCCCGAGATCAAACCCGGTCACATATTGTGGCGCCTTCACCCCAATTCGCTCTCTTTTTTCACAGTTGCCCGCATCAAAAATCAGGGGATACGGAGCAGGAAGGTTTAGCTTCAATGTCAAAGGTGGAAGATGTGAGCATTGCCAGGGTGACGGATCAATCAAAATTGACATGCACTTCCTTTCTGATGTCTATGTAAAATGCGAGTCATGTAATGGCAGTCGCTACAACAGGGACACTCTGGACATCACCTATAAGGGCAAGAACATTGCGGAGATTCTCGACATGACCGTCGAAAAAGCCAGTCGCTTCTTCTCCAGAATCCCTCAAATCCACACAAAGTTAAGAACACTTGCCGAAGTCGGCTTGGGTTATCTTCGTCTCGGGCAACCTGCCAATACCCTTTCAGGAGGTGAAGCCCAGCGCGTAAAGTTATCTGCCGAGCTAAGCAAGAAGGGAACCGGATCAACGCTCTACATCCTCGACGAACCTACAACCGGACTTCATTTCGCTGATATTGAAACCCTGTTGAGCGTTTTCTATCGATTACGCAATGCCGGCAACACAATTATCGTCATTGAGCACAACCTGGATGTCATCAAGTGCTCGGACTGGATCATTGACCTTGGTCCCGGAGGCGGTCCTGAAGGCGGAACCATTGTCGCCAATGGCACACCGGAGGACATCATTGCAAATAAGCACAGCCTCACGGGAAAACATTTAACTTCCCACTTCCGCCCTTAACCGGGCGACACTGGATCAGTGACCTCGACCCACTTCAGATCACCCTGTCATTCCCCCCATCGACAGGGATTTGCGCGCCGGTTGTTTTACCGAAAAGAGAACCCGACATGGCTGAAACCATTGCACCGACATCCCTTGATGTAATCTCGGTTTTGAGCAGGTTGCGCGTCTTGTATTCCTCAACAGTAATACCATAGCGCTCAGCGGAACGCCTCAGCGCCTCGGTTGTCCAGAGCTTGGTATCAAATACTGCATCAGGATGCACGATATTACACCGCACGCCAAAAGGAGCCAATTCCAATGCGGCAACCCGGCAAAGCTGAGTTAGCCCGGACTTGGCACACGAATAACTAGCAGCTCCTGCGCCGGGCGCATTAACGTTTCGGGATCCGACCAACACCAGTGCCCCATCGATTCCGCACTTTATATACGGGATGGAGTGCTTGAGCAGGAGTTGGTGACTAGTCAGGTTAACCGCCAGTGACTTGTCCCAATTTGATTGATCCATATCCTCAAGGTAAGCGCCGGCGGTAAAAATGCCGGCATTGCTCACGACAACATCCAGCCCTCCAAATTCTCGCACCGTCTCCTCGATCGCATTAATAACCTGTTTCTCATCGGTTAGATTAACCACCTTGCCCACTGCGCCAATCCTTTCCATCGCATTGACGATGTCAGGATTAAGGTCCAACCCAACAACGACAGCCCCGTCATCAACAAGCGTTTTTGCACATGCCAACCCTATCCCGGCAGCAGATCCTGACACGACAGCTATCTTCCCCTGATGAGGAGCAGCCCCAGCATCAACTGTTCGTAGCTTGGCCTGTTCGAGCTCCCAATATTCAATCTCAAACAACTTCGCTGCGGAAAGGGGGCGCCACCCGCCAAGATGACCCTCTGATTGCTGTATAGCCCTTGCGGTATGTGTTGCAATATCCGATATAACACCAGCATCACTCATCGTCGTTCCAAATGAGATTATCCCATGATCAGGCCACACTGCCCAACGTGGAGCCGGATCCAGCATTGTAAGGCTATCGTTGCCATGCCTATTGAAATAACCGGCGTATTGCTTCGCAAAGAGTGCAACAGACTGCTCGACATTATCTCCTATAACAGCAGGAATCCTCTTCGTTCGAATCACATGGTCAGGCGTCAAGGGACCGCGTCTGACAAGTGACGCAATACCCTTGATCCTAGAGAACTCAACCGCCTCGTCAGTCTGGTTAATCACGGCATACACCGGCGATTTCCTGAACCCTGAAACCGACCTCCGAAGAGCAGAAAGCATCGGCAAGTTCTCTTTATAATTTACCCTCGCTCGCTTACGACTCTTTCCCTGGAGCTTCTTGATATAATTCTCAGCAAGACCGGAAAGCTTGATCATCAATTGATAACTCTTTCTTGCATCATCATGAAAGGTGAAAACCCCATGATTCATGAGGATCATGCCCTCCAACTTGGAAAGATCAGCACCATCAATGCGCTTTTTTATCTCTCTGGCCAGTTCAAAGCCCGGCATTACATAAGGGACAACGAGAACCTTATCTCCATATATCTCCTTCAGCCTGTCTTTAGCACCAGGAGAATTCGTTAAAGCCACAACCGCATCTGCATGAGTATGGTCAACAAAACGGTGTGGAATAACCGCATGAACCAGCGCTTCAATCGACGGTCTGGGGAAATCACAGCCCAGCATTGCCGCACTGCACTGGGCAACCATGTCAGAGTCCGTGAGATGGTCCATTTCCGCCAACTTGAGCAAAACATCCATGCGACATGGAGAGAACCCCGACTCGTCTATTGACGCAAGGTCATGCCCACTACCCTTGACATAAAGAATATCAGTTTGGCTTCCAAAAAAATCTTTTCGCGAAACCTTTACTGAAGTATTGCCCCCGCCGTGTAGCACAAGGCTGGGATTTGCTCCAAGCAGCCGTGAAGTGTACACCCTCTGCGAAAGAAGCCCCTTGCCAAGCTTCTTTGCTCCATCGTTACTCCATAAAGATTTCATTTTGATCGTTTTTTACCCCACGAATCACGCAGGGGGACAGTTCGATTGAATACAGGTTTTCCCGGGATGGAATATTTAGAATCCACGCAAAAGTAGCCATTCCGTTCAAACTGAAAACATTCACCAGGGTTAGCCCCCTGCAGCGATGGCTCCATCTTGCTCCCGGAAACCTCTATGAGCGCATGCGCATTGATCACCTCCCGCCAATCATCTTCAGCAACAGGATCCTCTACCATGAATGAACGATCGTACAAGCGAACATCAGCCTCAAACCCATCAGTCGCCGAGACCCAGTGGATAGCTCCACGCACTTTTCGCCCTTCAGGATTTTTGCCAAGGGTTTCAGGGTCGTAAGTGCACTTGATCTCGATGATTGCATCATCTTTATCCCTGATCACTTCCTCGCAACGGATACAATAGGAGTAACGCAAACGGACCTCAGCCCCGGGGCTGAGGCGATAATATTTCTTTGGCGGGTCATCCATGAAATCACTACGCTCAATAAAGACTTCACCTGACAGGGCAACCTCTCGCGTCCCGGCATCAGGATCCTCAGGATTATTCACTGCGTTCATCAATTCCACATGCCCCCCCTCCGGCCAATTGGTAATTGAAACCCTAACGGGATCGATGACAGCCATTCGTCGCATTGCCGTCTTGTTGAGCTCTTCACGAACGGCGTGATCAAGAAGAGCCACATCAGTCACGCTCTTATATTTTGTCACGCCGACAGTGCGGCAAAGACTCCTGATCGCAGCCGCCGGATACCCCCTGCGCCTCAGTCCTGAAAGAGTTGACATGCGAGGATCATCCCAGCCGTCTACATGCCCACCCTCTACCATTTGCACCAGCCTGCGCTTACTCATCAGGAAATATGACGGGCGCAATTTAGCAAACTCAATCTGCCTTGGCCTTGATGGAACCGGGAGATTCTCAACAAGCCACTCATAAAGCGGACGATGGTGCTCAAACTCAAGAGTGCATAAAGAATGAGTAACTCCTTCAATGGCGTCGCTCTGCCCATGAGCGTAATCGTAAGTCGGATATATACACCACTTGCTACCCGTTCTGTGGTGTTCCTTGTGAAGGATTCGGTAGAGAACAGGATCGCGCATATTAAGATTTGCGTGCCCCATATCAATCCTTGCACGCAATACCTTCTCACCATCACCAAAATCTCCATCCTTCATCTGCGTAAAAAGAGAAAGACTCAATTCAGGATCACGATCTCTGCTTGGACTTTCCTTACCTGCTTCTGTAAGGGTGCCTCGATATTCACGGATTTCCTCGGCGCTTAAGTCATCAACATAGGCCTTTCCCTCCTTGATTAGGCTTACTGCCCATTCATAAAGTTGATCAAAGTAATCAGACGCGAAATACAGGTGCTCACCCCAATCATAACCCAGCCAGCGGATATCGTTCTTGATGGCATCCACATATTCAGTTTCCTCCTTCGCCGGATTGGTGTCATCAAAACGAAGATGACACCTGGCTCCGGTTGAAGCATTCTCCTGCGCAATGCCAAAGTTCAGACAAATCGATTTGGCATGTCCAATGTGTAAATACCCATTTGGCTCAGGAGGAAACCTAGTAACGGTAGTCTTGTGCTTCCCGGAATGAAGATCAGAGGACACGATCTCACGAATGAAATCCTTCTGTGAAGCTGACTCTTGTTGCTTTGCCATCGTTTGGAACCGCGCTATTATGGCACACACACTCCTCTGTGCCACATCCATTTGGACACTTGCCAAAAAAGGAAGCACCAAATACCCCTTGGCACACTTATCCATCCATCTGCTGTATCTTGGTTATCGATAGCATAGTTGCTTGGATTCTAAGCAACAGTGCGGCGAAAACATGTGGCAATTGTAGTTTACAAACAGAGGCAAAAAAACGTGTAATACCCCCTTAAAGCATGACAATAGCCACCATTCGCAAAGCCAAACCTTCAGACGTGGGGGATATCCACCACCTTCTCATGGAACTAGCTGTTTTCGAGAAAATCGATCATCTCGTAGAGTCAAACGAAGGCTCCACCCATCGAGCCCTTTTTGGAGAACCGTCATCAGCTGAAGCCTTAGTGGCAGAGCTCGACGGCTCAATTATTGCAACCGCAATATACTTCCACAATTATTCAACGTTCATGGGTCGCAAGGGACTATACCTTGAAGACATCTACGTGAAACCTGACTTTCGGGGACAAGGGATCGGGAAAACCCTGCTTGTAGAATTGGCCAAAACGGCAATAACCCGAGGATGCCCCCGTATGGAGTGGACTGTCCTTGACTGGAACACCAAGGCTATCGACTTCTACAACAAAATTGGAGCCAATATTATGACTGACTGGAGACTTGTTCGCCTTTCCGGCAATGACATTGAGACACTCGCCAATCAATAATTCACCACTAATTGGCCTGACCCTCAACGAGCAGGCAGTCATTACCCTCAATCTTAAAGATCATGTCACCGAGCCGCTCTGCCTCAGCGCGGGAATGCGTAATGTGCAAGGCAGTGAACGGATGATTGCGCCGCAATCGCTCAATCAGTTCACAAATTTCATCCTTGGTGTCATCATCAAGGGCGCTTAAAGGCTCATCAAGGCATAAGACCTGAGGGCGACATGAGAGAGCCCGCCCTAACGCAATTCTCTGTCGCTCCCCTCCACTCAACCCCGCCGGGTATCGATTCATCAGGTAACCGATTCCTAGCTCATCTGCAATTTCCTCCGATCGCAACTTTGCTTCAGACTTTTCCCACCCGCGCACGCTTGGACCAAAGGCAAGTTGATCGCTAACCTTCATTGTTGAAAAAATCGCCCCGTCCTGGGGAACGTAACCGACTCCGCGCTCAGCGGGGCGCAGGTTTGTCACCTCATGGTCATCAAAATAAATTGAGCCTGCTACTGCGCGTTTCAATCCACACACGCACTCAAGCAACGTGGTCTTTCCACACCCGGTCTTACCCATCAAAACCGCATAGGCGGATTTTGGGACACGCAAATTCACATTCGACAGACGAAAATCACCGGCCCTCACGCTTAGATCCTTAATGTTAATCATGGCCGGTTAAACAGTTTGCCTCATTCCCAATATCCTCACAGCAGTCAGCACCATGATAGCGACAGCAATCATCAGAAATGACACCGCGACCGCCCCCTCAAGATTACCAATTGAAATCTCAAGAAAAACAGTAGTGGCAAGCACCTCTGTGCTCCCTCTTGTCGCGCCGGCAAACACAAGAACAGGGCCGAATTCTCCAAGCGCTCGTGCCCACGCCAGAGTCCCGGCCGCAATTACGCCACGCGAAGCCTGAGGAAGGGCAATTAACCAGAATGCACCGCTTCGGCCACAACCTAGCGTCATCGCGACTTTCTCCTGTCGAGGATCTATGCCGTCAAAGGTGTTACGCATTGTCCGAACTGCAAATGCACACGAAACCGTAAATTGTGCCAGTATGATAGCAGGAATTCTGTAAGTGACACCTGAAGGAATACTCTCATTCCATGCATGCAAGCCACTCAACCATTCACCAAGCCATTTCTCAATACTCTGGCCTCCAACCATGACCTGATTAAACAGGATAAGGAGACTTAACCCAATGACCAAAGGCGGCAGCACAATCGGGATATCAAGAATGGAATCAAAAACCCTCTTGAGCGGAAAATGATATCTCGCAAGAACATACCCGGCAGGCACCGAAACAATGACCGACAATATAGCGGTAACAGAGCAAGTTTGAAGCGTGAGCCAAATTGATGCCCGGACATTCGGATCATTCACCGCAGACCACAGGTCATGAACCGAGGTGTATGATGCATCTGCTGCCAAAACGGCAATAATGAGGACCACATACATGCCGGATATCCCCCATATTGCGGCCAAGAACGGAACATCCGAACGTATTTTACTCGGACTGTAAGCCTCCTCCGCCATCACTCGGACAACTCCCACTCAAAACCGTAATCGAGGAACTGCTTACGCCCCATATCGTTAACCAATGCCCGGAAAAGCCGGCTGGCAAGATGCTTATGATCTGAATTTAAGCCGATCGCAAAAGGCTGGCGGGCTATCGCCATGTCATTATTAATATCTACAATGTGAGCCCCCTTGAGCGTGGCAGGATTAGCTTTGGCATTACTCCGGTAGACAATGACGGCATCCAGAGATCCGGCACGCAACTGATTGACCAAAAAATCACCAGTTGCGGAATCCAGTTCTTTGTTGTCCCCAATTTCAACCTTTTCATTCTCCAGCAACCTAACAGTAAGGGCGCCAAGCGCAGAGTTCTCAGGGTGAGCCAATCCAACACGCATTCCAGGCAGGGAAAGATCGCTCAATTTCCTGATCTTTCCGCGAACATCGTTCGAAACAAGGATAACCATATCATTAGAGCTTACTGTCTTTGGCTTGCTGAAAAATGCCTCAACTTCCTCCATAAAGGAAACATCACAGGAAAAATATGCATCCGGCCTCGCTCCGGCTTTCATCTGGGAGACCAGGATCCCACACCCGTTGGGAACAAACTTCAGATTGACCCCTTCACGCTCCTTGAATCTGGCCATCGAGTCACGGATCGCAGGGTTAAGCATGGCCCCGCTGAAAAAAAGCAGCTCTGGTTGCGATTGCCACTTGTCACCCTCAACGACACGATACCCCATTTCCGAGAAAAACTCTAATCCCTCATCCCTTGCTGTCGCATACCGTGCAAAGCGCAGCGCATCACTGGGGACATTGGCTGAGTCAAGGACGCCAATGGCAACCTTCTTGGACTCACCATCAAACTCAGCAACATTGATAAACTGAAGTTCAGGATATTGGTTGGCAACCGCATCCCAGATCACCGCAACGTCAGCAGCCCCGAGCTTCACGTCATTGGCGACTTCATTTACGGTGGGCTTCATGGCAAGGGCCTTCGATGAAATTGCATCCCATAAGCCATTTTTATTCAATATTTTCTTGGTAAACTTCCCTATTGATGCCGCCTCCGGATTGGCAATAACGATGCGAAGATCAGGATGAGTGCTTAAATCAGCAAGCGAGGAAATCTTCAAGGGATTACCCTGACGCACAGCTAACCCGGCAGTAAGGTGACACGCAGCCAAGGCCTCCCTTACCAACCCCTTCTCCTGCCCAATTCTAATATAGCTCATGTCACCTGCCAGATACAAGTCACCCTTGCCAGAGGCCTCAGCGTTTGCCAGTAAGGTGCCGGATCCTGCAAACTGAAGCTCCACTTTAACTCCGTATTGCTCCTCGTATTTCCTGGCAATAACCGCCATTGGCTTGCGCATTCCGGCAGCACAATAAACCAGCAACGGATCCCCTTTTTCATAAGGAGTAATAATCAGGATAAACAGAGGGCCCAGTAGGCAGGCCACTAAGATCCAGAAAACAACCTTTGCCCTGTTCATTATCTTCGAGCCAACTCACCACAGACATCGCAGTCATGGTCCCGAGGCGATAGTTTAACCTTTTCTAATTCCATCCTTCCCGCGTCAATCATTATTAGATCACCAAGGGATACCTCGCCAATCCCACAAATCAATTTGATTCCTTCCAGAGCACCAACCTGTGCAACCATTGATGAAACCGCACCGATCACAGGAAACCGGCGCCTCCAATGACCTGGCACTTCCGGATAAATACAGGACAGGCATGGCGTCTTCCCGGGCACAATAACCATCACCTGCCCCTGCAATGAATACATGGCACTGTCAATCATGGGCTTACCCGATTTAACACACTCCCGGTTCATGAGGAAGCGCTCCTCAAATAAAGGCGCGCAATCAAATACGATGTCAGCCATTTCGACAAGCTCGGCTGCATTGCCATCGTTAAAGTTCTCATTCACAGCAACTACTTCTATCTCAGGCTTGAACCGCGCAATGGTTTCCGCCGCACACTCAACACGTGATCTCCCAAGCCAATCACGTGACATTAGCGTTTGCCGATTAAGGTCAGATTCCTGCAACTCACCACCATGAACAAGAACAATTCTGCCAACCCCTGCCGCAACAAGGCTCATGGCTAATGGCCCTCCCAGTCCTCCCACGCGAGAAACAAGCGCTGTCGTTGCGCCAAGCTTTAACTGCCCGTCCTCTCCCAATCCCGGGACATCAAGTTGCCACTCATAAGTGGCGCGATCTGTGTCACTGAGCATTTGCCGATTAACCTCCTGAAATCGGTGGGATCAAAGTAATTTCATTTGCCCCGGGAGCAAGACAGCTGTCGTAATCAGCAACCTGCTCCCCGTCAACGGCTATCAACAGCGTCCGGCGCGGCACTCCTTCATCATCAAGGACAATGTTCGAAAATTCAGGCCCGGCCTTTTTAGCAAGATCCTGCAAAATCGCACTCATCGATGAGTGATGATCAATCTCAATCTTCTCAGCATCAACCCCCATGGCAGCAGCCAGTTGTCCGCGATAGTGAATCTGGATTGTCATTTGTTGAACTGACCTTAATCCACACCCACCTTCAGGCCACATTCCAGGTGTAATCTAGTCCCCGCACATTTCATCGCCTCTTGATCATGCGTCGCCATAAGAACGGCACCGCCTTTATCAGCATAGTTATTGAGATGGGTAAGCACGACATCCGCATTATCACGATCCAGATTTCCAGTGGGCTCATCAGCAAGGATGAGCTTCGGGCGCAACAGTAATGCCCTGACCAAAGCTGTTCTTTGGCGTTCACCGGC
>JAAESJ010000273.1 GCA_024229495.1 Verrucomicrobiaceae bacterium
CAATTGAGTGATCCAAGAGATCCTCCACATAAATGTTCCTTTCACGGACATAGGCTACCTTCTTTCCGTCCGGCGAGAACTTGGCAAATTGAAGAGTCGAGGCAGGCGATTCGCCTCCGAGCTTCCGGAGCTCTCCACTTGAACGATCAAGGACCCAGTAATCGCCTCTCGAGTTCCTGCGCCAAACCCGCTTCGAGTTTGTATATATCATCACTAGGGACCGGTCCCTGGAAAATGAGTAACCTCCGATTGGAATCTGTTTCTGGGTCCCTGGCTTAAATAATTCAGAAGCCTTGACTAGGACCGAATCCTTGCCGCCGGAAACATTATAAACACGAATCTCCTTACCCTTATCCTTGTCCTTGCCCTCAGAATCCTTCAAGTAAGTGTATTGACTACCGTCTCTGGACCAACGGGCCGAGAAACCCTTCGAACTGAAGTCCCTGTCAGTAAATATTCTCTTGAGAGTAAGTTCACCAGAATCATCCTCATCCTGGTCCGCCAATAGAAGGCAAAGAGGATAAAGAAGGATCGAGACCAGGAACGGAATTCTGAGATTCATAATCATTATTTAAGGGGTAGAAATTTTCCACCACGCTATTGAACCCGGGTTGACCCGGATCGATCAATACTTTTTTGAATAACTTTAGAAAGACTCCTACCCCTCTCAGGACATTACTCCTTAATAATGGTGAGCTTCTGAAGATTCTCATCGGCAAGGTCCATGAGAATATGGTCCCCACTCTCTCCTACCCGGAACGCACCGTACTTTGCAGACTCGTACCGGTCCTCAGTATTTTCCTTAAAAAGAAAAGTTCGCTGAGGAATTTCAAGTTTTACATAATACTCGGAAAGAGGCTCGTCGCGCTCCACATCACCTGTAGTAACTTCGGACTCGTCCCCGGTAATCGTCTCATACTCAACTTTGCGCAAGCTGACATCATCCCACCAGGCCTTGCCGGTAGACACTCCCCACCCACCAAAAAGGCAGTTGATACTGGCTACCTTTTGCGAACCCGAATTGAATCGCAACTTGATCTGAGTCCAATCCTGTGTGCCTTTTACCCCGTTACTTCCCGGTTGATCGGGATGGCCACTGACGTAAAGCAAGGCGCCACGTCCGTCGCCTCCTACATTTTCAGTTTTCACCCAGGCGCTCAGTTCATATTCCGAATTCATATCAATCGGGACATTCATGGCAACGCCCCACTCGGAAGCCTTGTCGGCTGAAATCTCGATCGAGTATTTTCCAGTCCGGGCAACATTCGCTAACTTGTGCTGGGCCGCCCCGCGGAACGAGCGCCCAGTCCATCCGGCGGCAAAATCGCCGCTTAGCTTTTCGAATGAGCCGTTAACCAGGAGCTCCTTTCCGAGCTTGAAGGGGCCTCGTTGCACTGGAACACTGCGTTGCTCACGACGCCTTTCCCAATCCTCCATTTTCCTCAAATGGCCCCTAAAGAGAACTTGATCCGGCCCAAGATCATTATTCGCTTCGACACCCACGAACGTGGCAATCCCCCTCTCATCGATCTTTAAAATGGCACGTTTACCCTCATAATTAATTTCCTGAGGTAAGGGAAGCCATTCACGTTCCACCGCGAATTCAACCCTCATGTACTGACCCTGCAATAAGGAGAGCGGATCGACCG
>JAAESJ010000274.1 GCA_024229495.1 Verrucomicrobiaceae bacterium
CCATTTGGTAGAAGTGATCTCAGGAAAGAGCCTCGGAACATTCTTCAGGGAAAGGATCTTTGAACCGCTCGGCATGAAAGACAGCTCTTTCCGGATCAAAAAAGAAAAGGAAGACCAGTTCACGGTCGCTTATGAATGGAACGAGGACGGGAGGACAATCGCAGACCATCCCGGGGCCAGTATTTACGGCGAAAAACTGACCTGGGAGTCCGGAGGCGCGGGACTCTTATGCTCTGCTCAGGACTATGCCCGATTTTGCCAAGCACTCATTGACGATGGGACCCTAAATGGCAATCGGATCCTCAAAGAAAAGACTGTCCGTGACATGACTACTAATCAGTTAAACGAAGCAACGTGGCCCTTTTATCTGGGCACGGCAGGACAGGCAGCAACGACTCCCCTCGGAGAGAACACTTCGTTCGGTCTCGGTTTCCGGATTAACGAAAAAGATGATCCGGAAGGCCTGAACGGTTCGGCAGGATCATACAACTGGCTCGGTTATGCCACGACAGTGTTTCAAATTGATCCTCAGAAAGAACTGATCATGGTCGGACTGGCACAGAAGTTTCCGACGGACCATGGTTTCATTGAAGGATTTAAAAGATCCGTCTATCAAGGCATTCAGGAAAGATAAGAGCGAAAAGTTATCGGCTACGTCCCCCGGCACGTATGCCGTAACACAACGCAGTCAGACGATTGACAATTTCCGGATACTTCACCGCCAGATTCTTTTTCTCACCAGGATCATTCTTAAGATCATATAGCTGATAAGGCTTACCGAACGGTTTACCCCGAGGCTTTTCACGACCACCGGAACCATTGCTCAGCACTAATTTCCATTCTCCATCACGAATCGCAAAGGTACCGTTAGCAGAATGATTAATGACTGGCGCTCGCTTAAATTGATCAGACTTACCCTCGAAAAGAGGAACCCAGCTAAAACTGTCCTCGGCCGCCTTCTCCGGAAGTTTCACACCAGCAAGCTCTGCGCAAGTCGCAAAGAGGTCCGTATGAGTAATGGTTTGCGAACACTTCGAGCCGGCCTTGATCTTCTTTGGCCAACGAGCAAAGAAAGGGACTCGGTGCCCGGCCTCCCACACGTCAGCCTTAGTCCCGCGGAAAATAGCATTCGAAGTATGGTTTTCAGGCCTATAAGCCTGGACCTTAGAATCTTCCAGATGATCCGGATCACTGGGACGATTATACATGAATGAACCATTATCACTGGTGAACAGAATCAATGTATCTTTACTCAAGTCACCCTCATCAAGTGCGCTCAGGACCTTTCCCACCATCGCGTCAGTCTGAAAAATAAAGTCACCGTAAACTCCTAATTTCGTACTGCCGCGGAACCGGGGATGGGGAAGGACTGGTTTATGCGGAGAGGTCAGTGGCAG
>JAAESJ010000275.1 GCA_024229495.1 Verrucomicrobiaceae bacterium
CACGGCTGGGTTCGGGGATGGTCGGCACGTCAAAGTCAGAAGAGGCGAGACTTGCTGCCGGTGGTCAATCTGGAACTAGATGTTCCCGTCGGACAGTGCTGGCATGAAGGTGCTGTGCTCGTCGCCAACTGGGGCAACCGCACGGTTAGCCGGCATTCGATAGCGGCCAACGGCGCCGGGTTTGTCGCACCCACCGATTTCTTCCTCCGCGGCGACGGCTTGCGCCGGCCGGTATCCATCACGCCGTTGAATGACGGACGTATGATTGTCTCCGTTTGCTACATGCAGGGCAATGAGGGTTCCCCTATACGCCAGACCGATCTGTTGTTGATCTCTCCCAAGACCCCTGCAGCAAGTGGTGACCTCAGCAAGTCCGACCTGGTCGGCCTACTTGATCAGTCATGGACTGTGCGCTACAAGGCACACCAAGAAATTCTGCGCCGCCGCGGTCCCGCCCTCAAGCAAGCGGCCGGGCATTTTCTAAAAACATCGCCCTCCGCCGAAACCTTCAGCAGCTTGATCTACCTCGCTGCGGTCCACGGAGATGAAGCATCCATAAACCGTATCCAGACACTCGCAGGCGGTAAGGACAAAGCCAGTGAACTGGCAATAAGGGTCATAGCTGAGTTCCCCTCGAAATTTCAACCCCTTGAGGTGGAGAAGTTACTGACCAAGGCAACTTCGCCGCGTGTTCGACACGCCCTTCTGGAATACATCCATGCGCTCCCGGACATGAAGCTTCCGGAATCCATCATCCGCCTCGCCGCCGATCCAGACGCCTTCGTGCGCCAGCGCGCCGCCCAACTGCTTGCACATCGCGCCTCGGCTACCGAACTGACTCGCTGGGCTGCCGATCAATCAGAAACCGTCCGCCAGGGGGCCGTGAATGCCGCCGGTTTCCATATCTGGCATGCCATCGAGTCGACCACGAACTTTCCTAAGGTTCGTGAATTGGCTCGCCCCAGCCAGATGTCCTTCGCGCAGGCCGACGGCCCTATCAAGCTGGCAGAACTTGGTAAGCCGGTATTCATTTACATGCCTTCGGAGTGGTGGAAGGACGAAATCAACAGGAAGGAAGTCGCTGCGCATTTCACTCTTCTCGCCAAAGCCTTGGATGATCCGGCCTTAAGCGTTCAACTGCCTGCCGCAATCCAATTGTTTTTCCTGAAAAATACCGCGGTTGATCCCAAGGTATTGACAATCCTGGAGGGCGCCGGTGTCGATCTGGGGTCCAAATCGAAGGCCTCCAGAAATGCTACTGCGCAAAAGAAGGCCCTGCGGGCTCTGAAAACGGCAACCCTTTCAGCCGACGAGAAGATTCCCCCGGCATTTGCCGATATGGACTGGAACACCGCCTACCAAAAAGGCAATGCGTCGGCCGGTAAGAAGCTGTTCACGGCACGCGGCTGCATCGCCTGCCATCTTGCCCCTGATGACGGCAAGGGCGGGAGCATCGGCCCCTCGCTGGTAGACGTACATACACGCTTCTCCCCTCAATACCTGGCTGAATCAATCCTCCTGCCGAACCGTTTCGTCTCGCCCAATTTTCATCCCACCACGCTGACCATGAAGAATGGCATCATCCACACCGGCTTTATCGAAAAAGACGGTGACACCGTGGAATTAAGGATGATCACCGGAACCGTGATGAAACTTTCTGGCGCCCAAATCTCCAAACGGGCCACCAGTCATCAATCCATGATGCCGGCCGGCTTGGTTCAATCACCTGACGAGATGAATCACTTACTCGCCTTCATGCTCAACCAATCAACTGACGGCAGTTCCCCGGAAGCCAAGGCGAAAGACAAGCCTCCCCTTGCCCTTGAGATCGTGCACCGTTTTGATCCCGCCAAGCCAAACGTATTCCGTTTCGAGGCGATCGAGGCACAGTATGTACGGGTGGACATCCTGCCCGGATCAACAGGTCAGCCTTGTATCGATGAGTTCGAGATCTTTGCCCCCGGCCCAAAGAAAAACCTCGCCTTAACCGGCAAAGCCACGGCTTCTTCGCTGCTTGCGGGCTTAGCGTATAAGCATCAGATCGCTTTCCTGAACGATGGCAAGTATGGCAACGAGCGTAGCTGGATTCCGGCCAAGTCAACCGGCTGGGCCCAAATCGAGTTGGCGAAAGGCACGAAAATAAACCGGGTCGCCCTCTCACGGGATCGCGAAGGGAAATTGCGCGATCGCACCCTGATCGCCTTCGATATTCTCGTGTCGAACGACGGCACGACTTGGAAAACCGTAAAAAAAGCACGACCTCGCAAAGCGACTCAACCTCCGGTCAAGGCATCGTCCCGAGGAGCGTCTCTGAAACACCCTGCGAAATCAGGCAGCCCCAACGTGGTACTCATTTTCTCGGATGACATGGGCTACTCGGACCTGCCGAAGTTCGGGAAGTCCGAAATCCCCACCCCAAATATCGATCGCCTCGCCCAAGAGGGCACTTTGTTCACCGATGCGTATGTCACCGCCCCAATCTGCGTGGCCTCGCGGATGGGCTTGTTGACCGGACAATACCAGCAGCGCTTTGGTATTTACGACAACATCTACGGTGAAGAGAAGACCCGCCTGTTCCTGAACCAAACGTTGTTGCCTGCGGTGTTCCAGAATGCCGGCTACCAGACGGCTCACGTCGGGAAGTGGCATCTCGGTGGGAACGGGCTAAAGCAGTACGAAGGGGGAACGCCGCGAGATCGGGGTTTTGATGAATCTGTGGGCATTCGGGGGGGGCATGCGAATTTTTGGAAGGGCACTTCGGTTTTTCGCAACGGCAAGGAGTTCCCTGCTCCGGAATATCTGACTGACTATTGGGGTAGCGAAGCCTGCGCCTTTATCGACCGAGCCCATGCTCAACCCTTCTTTTTGTACCTGGCCTACAATGCGGTCCATTCGCCGATGCACGCGCTCGATACCGACCAGAAAAAATTTTCCGAGGTGATAGATGAGAACCGCCGCATCTACGACGGCATGCTGCTGGCGATGGACCGCAGCATCGGGCGGGTGCTCGACCGGCTCGACAAACACGGCATCGCCGACAACACCATCGTCGTCTTTCTCAACGACAATGGCGGCGGCGGCAGCACCGATCTATACGCGTCCCATTCGCGAAACTATGCCAACAACAAGCCGCTGCGCGGGCATAAGTTCGACGTCCTCGAGGGAGGTGTGCGCGTCCCCATGATCATTCGCTGGCCCAAACATGCGCCGGCCGGAAAGGTTTATGGCGAAATGGTGTCGAGCACCGATGTTTATCCCACCCTCGTGGCCGCCGCCGGTTTGCAAATGCCCAAGGGACAACCGGCAGACGGCGTGGACCTGCTGCCTTTTATCAACGGAAAGAACGCATCCAAGCCGCACGAATGGCTTTGCTGGCAAAACCGCAGTTGGCTTCCGCGCCAGAAGGGAAGTTACGTTGTGCCCACTCCCAAGGTTCACAATTCCGCCATCCGCAAGGGGAACTGGAAGCTCGTGCGCATGAACGAAAAGATTGGCTCGGATGCCCCACCACCCGCCTGGCGCCTCTACGACCTGGAGAAGGATATCGGGGAACAGAGGAACATCGCCAAGCAGCACGATGACGTTGTCAGGAAATTGGCCGCCCACTTCAATACATGGCGATCATCAATGCATCCGACCGTTGAATAGCCGGCAGCCGGTAAAATGAGATATTCTCATGAGTTGATATCCGTCAGGCTATGGAAGTGTATTAATATACATTATCAGGCTGAAGTGCGGTATTCCCCCATGCACTGATCATCCGACGAACTAAATGCGGAAACCCCACCCCTGAAAACATGATGAATAAACAGAAACCCGAAACAAAATCCCTTGCCATAATCACCGTCCTTCTGGCCTTGGCGACCAACATCTCAGCAGGAATCAAGATCGAAAAGAATGTCTCCTATGGCCCTCACTCAAGAAACGTCATGGACGTTTACTGGGACACTGATTATAAAAACGCTCCCATTGTATTCACCATTCATGGCGGCGGATTCAAGAATGGGGACAAGTCTTACTGCAACGGCGACATGCGGAAACTCTACATGGCAAAGGGTTGCATCGTGGTCTCGCCAAACTACCGACTGGTGAAAGCGGGCACTACAACAACCAAGGATGATTGTGCCCTCGATACCGCCATGGCGGTTGCCTACATCCAGGCCAACGCCAGGAAATATGGAGGCAACCCCGCCAAGATCGTTGCCACCGGAGCTTCTGCCGGGGGCTACATCAGTGCACAGATTGCCTATAAGAAAAAATGGAAATGGCCGACTGGCGCCAAGCACAAACCCGAGAAATTGAATATTGTCGGCTGGTTCGGCAACAGCCCTTTTCTGCCACCCGCACTCATCAGGCAGGTCACCGCGGGTGACCCTCCCGGCTTCGTCATGTATGGAGGCAAAAGGGAACACCCGGCTACTCCCGCTAAGCAGGGACATGACATTCAGGCTGCACTCAAGAAAAACAAGGCCTGGAGCAAGATGGTCTACATCGACTTCATGGGACACGTCCCTGCCAAACGCATCCTGTTCAGCCCCAAGACCCGCGACAAACAAACTCACGAAGCTTTCAATCAATTCCTCGACATGGTGTGCCACGGCAAGGGTAACCCCAAGAGCGGCGACGTGATCAAGGTGGAAAATAAGAAAGGATAGGCATCTCGGCTTAATGCGAGTTCCGCTTACCATTCTTCCTGCCCTGCTGTTTTGCATTACCAGCGCTCCGGCCCTGGAACCCAGGGAACCTGGGACCCGGAATACCACCGTCCCGGATCAAGGAGACATCCAATATACACTCAAAGAATCAACAAACCCTATTCCCAACAGGATACATATCCTGAAAGTAAACCTAGCCTCCAATGCCGTGCGACCCATGGTTGTCCACGGGCCCGACCCGGACGGGGAAGGTCCTGCTGAGGTATCACTGACAGATCCCAGGAAGCTAGCCTCAAGTCCATCAGTCCTCGCCTTTGTCAATAGCAATCCCTGGGACAGTTTCCCTGACGCCAATGGAAAAAGAAACAGGAACTGGTATTCCGGTCAACCTGTCGACATTCACGGCATGTCCGGGACGGGGGGAAACATGCGCAGCAAAGAAGCTGCAAACAATACCTCTGTCTGGTTCGACATAAAGGGACGGGTTCATTTCGGTCACAGGAAAGGAGATGCGCCCATGGAAGCCACAAGCGGGTTTCAGCAGATCCTTGCAAAAGGCAAACCCTTGGTAACCAAGGGCGGACCAAGGCACCCGCGCACTGCCATCGGGGCGGACAGGACAGGGGCAGCCCTTTGGTTGGTTGTCGTTGACGGAAGGCAGAGAGGCTACAGTGAGGGCATGAACCTGCAGGAGTTGGCTGTAGTTATGCAGAACCTAGGCTGTTGGAATGCGACAAACATGGATGGAGGCGGCAGCAGTATCATGGGATTACGTGATAAAACGGGAAAAATGCAGGTCATGAACCGCCCTTCAGGACGTTTTCTCGGAGCCGTTAAAATCCGCCCTTTACCAACGATCCTCACCATCACAAAATCTAGGCCACAACAAAAATAATCCGTAAGCTGGAATCGGCCTGGGCCTTTTCAGGGATCATCTTATTTAAAAACACAGTGAACTCATGAGGCAAAAAATCATTACGGGTATCCTTTCCATTCTGTGGACATCGTCTCTAAGTGCCCAAAGAGATCAACCCAATATCATTTTCATATTGACCGATGACCTGGGTTACGGCGACGTCGGAGTCCTTTTTCAAAAGCA
>JAAESJ010000276.1 GCA_024229495.1 Verrucomicrobiaceae bacterium
CCTGCTCCTTGAGCAGGAGGAGCAGGTGGCCCGCAATCTCATCTCGCAGCTTGTTGTCTACTCCACGGGTGGTGAGATTGAGTTTGCTGACCGGGAAGAGATTGAGCGGATCCTTTTCAAGGCCAGGCCCGGGGGATTTGGTGTGCGTAAAATTATTCACGAGGTCATTAAGAGCCGGCTCTTCAGCCACCAGTAAAATGAAAACAATTAAGTAAAATGAAAACCACTATGAACCGCCGCACATTGCTCAAGGCCTCTGGAATTGGCATGGCATTACCGTTTCTGGAGTCGATGAGCCCGGTACAGGCAAAGAATGCGCAAGCTCCCAGGCGTGCGGTTTTCCTGTGTAATACCCTTGGTCTACATGCACCTGCCTTGTTTCCAAAAAAATCCGGCCGGAATTATGAAACGACGGATTATCTGGGGTTACTGAAGGAGCACCGCAAAGATTTAACACTTTTCTCCGGACTCTCTCACCCGGGCCAAGGTGGAGAGCACCAGTGCGAGATGACCTGGCTCAGTGCTGCATTTAATCCCGGGATGGACGGATTTCGCAATTCTATTTCTATTGACCAGTACATGGCATCCAAGCTGGGCTATGTGACCAGGTTCCCCTCGGTGTCGCTCAGCAGTGACGGTCCAAAGAGTCAGTCCTATACCGGTAGCGGAG
>JAAESJ010000277.1 GCA_024229495.1 Verrucomicrobiaceae bacterium
AGTTGCCGATCTGGGCGATGGTTGGAACGAAGGACTCAAGGCCTCGTGTCCAGGGAATCCAAGGGATGGAAAAAGCGCTCAAGGAGCTGGGTTCCGCTGTGGTGAAAATAACGATCTTTGACGGCGCTAATCATGCCTCCACTCCCGGTGAGGTCCGAAAGCTGGAGGGTGTCTATGAATGGCTTTTTTCACATGCCCTTCCAAGGTAGGGCTAATTCTGGAGGGGAAATGTTATCAGGTGAGAAAGTCCGAGGCCGCTCTGGTCTTGAGTTAATCCAGGAGTAAGACTTCAGACCATGCCCCGCTATTTGCCATACGCACTTTACCTTCTCGGCCTCACGGCAGCGGGTGAGGTGCCCGGCATTCACCTGGCGGATAAATCGCTGACCGTTGAGTTTCTCGACAGCGATGAGAAGGAGTTCTTTATCAGCCAGACAATGGATCTGTCCGGGCGTCTGTTCGTCGGTTGCCGGGAGACTCTGTATGTTTACGAGCCAACGGAAAATGGCGGTTTCGGGCCGCGGCAGGAGTTGTATCGCTTCCCGAAGGACTCCTGGCTCTATGATCTCGAGGTCTACGGCAATGACCTGTTTGTCCTGACGAATACGGCTCTCTACCGCATGCGTGAGGCCATCACCCGACGCAACAACCTGAAACCTGAAAAATTGCTGTGGGGCATGCCACAGGGTCACTACCATCAAGGACTTCATGGCATGGAATTCGGGCCAACCGGCGACCTGTTCCTATCCATGGGGGATCCTCAACCGCACATGCACTGGGATCGCTCGCGGCCAGACCACTTGTGGCATTGGACCTTTTACGTCGGCCCGGACAACAAGCCAGTGCCGTATACCGGGGTAGGGGCCATTTTCCGCTATCGACTCAAGGACCACACCCTGAGCGTTCACGCCAGTGGCTTACGCAACAGCTGCGGGATATCCTTCGACCCCAACTGGCGTTTGTTCGCCAATGACAATGACCAGGAGGGGGCTGCTGCGTCACCGGGAAAACTGGTTTATGCCCCGCGTCATTCGTGGCACGGCTGGGTTCGGGGATGGTCAGCCCGTCAGAGCCCGAAGCGGCGGGACGTGCTCCCGGTAGTCAACCTCGAACTGGACGTTCCCGTCGGGCAGTGCTGGCATGAGGGTGCTGTTCTCGTAGCCAACTGGGGCAACCAAACAGTTAGCCGGCATTCGATCGCAACCAATGGAACCGGGTTTGTCGCACCCACCGATTTCTTCCTCCGTGGCGATGGCTTGCGCCGGCCGGTATCCATTACACCGTTGAACGACGGACGCATGATTGTCTCCGTTTGCTACATGCAGGGCAATGAGGGTTCCCCGGTGCGCCAGACCGACTTGTTGTTGATCTCACCAAAGACCCCTGCCGTAAGTGCGGATCTAAACAAATCCGACCTCGTTGAGTTGCTCGATCAGTCATGGACTGTGCGCTACAAGGCACACCAGGAAATCCTGCGCCGCCGCGGTCCCGCCCTCAAACAAGCAGCCGGGCGTTTCCTGAAAACATCGCCCTCCTCCGAAACCTTCAGCAGCCTGATCTACCTCGCTGCGGTCCATGGCGATGAGGCATCCGTGAAACGCATCCAAGCGCTCGCCGACGGCGGGGACAAAGCCAGTGAACTGGCAATTCGGGTA
>JAAESJ010000278.1 GCA_024229495.1 Verrucomicrobiaceae bacterium
TAGGAGCGTTTAAACATGATTGATAATATAATTTTACTGCTTATCCTCACTGCCCTGTTTGGCGTGGCGTTGATCGGCGCAGGGTTAGCCGCTACCATGCTTGAAAGAATGTTTCCCGACTTGGAGAGCTGAGAAATGATCAACCCGTTTAAACACACTCATAGCCCCCGCATAGGGGGCTTTCTTTTTGGCAGACCTATTGCCCTACTGATTACCCCCTCAGAGGCACTGTGAGGCCCGTCACGGGGCGTTGTCTGTTAACCTATGGTATCCCCTATCTGTCAACTGATGTGGCGTGGCGGGGCTTGTGCGAAGGATTCTAGATCGTAATGCTTGACCGATCCATTGTCGCCAACGCTACTGATCAGCACCGTTCTGCCAAATCTTTTTATTTGTCTTGCGCGGTGATCAGGGTCAAACTCACCCCCGATTACGCCAAGCAACAACCCCCGAAACCAGACGGCAGGAATTAAGTCACGCCCGACTGAGGCAACAAGGTCATCCGCGTTTATTTCTTTCCAAGCAACCCCGCTTTCTGGCGTTGCATTTCGATCCGCCAAGTTTCCATGTCTCGTTGGTTGGGTGTCGGCTCAGGATTCATGCCAAGTCGCTCACGCTCAAGCCATGTTGCATCTTGGGCGGCGAACCATTCGGCATTAACCTCGCCATCGAACTGATCGTAGTATCTATCGGGGTTATTATTCTTTTTTTTCATACTCCCACACTTATATTATACTAAAAGTTGACGCGCATTGCAAACTCTATTTGACATACCACTCACGAAAATCCCGCATTCGTATGCAGACGTAGCACTCCTGATACTCTGTGCCTTTTTGGTGAAGGACAACAACGGGCAACCTGTCGCCCGCTTCACGCACCGCTTGATCCATCCCTTCTCTGAGGTAGGTCGGCAAGGCTTTACGCTGCTTGACCTCAATCGCCAAGTGGTTGTGTTCAACGTCGATCCGTGACTCACCGTTGCACCCCGTCCGTGTCCCGCCCAACAGTTTAGCCACCATCCTCTCGGCATGTTTCCAAGAACTCATCTTTGTATTCCCATAGGGTTTGGTTGTACTTGCGTTTAAACACTTCAGCCCAAGTGATACCGCTCGGCGCAAGTTCGTTACGATGCGTGGCGCAGTGTCGGGCGAAGCACCTCTTCAAAAATGCCGGTGACTTCCGGTACTCCCGTGACGATATATCTATACTCACTGCTGAACCTCATAGTCGGTGGGTCAAACCAAAGGCTGAACTGCCCCGTCCACCCCTCATCGTGGCGTTGCTTTGCCACCTCAAGAAATGTGGTCGGCATGCCTTTCATCTTGCGGTAGTCATCTTCAAGAGGGTCGGAGTGAAGCAAAAAATCCTCACGCTTGTAATTGCGGCGGACGAGGAGTACGTTATCTACAAGATCGGACAGTGACCCGCTCCCCTTGATGCTCCACTTGTCATCCCGTGCGTATTTGTTTTCGGGCTTGCGAACATGGGCCACAACGAACACATGCGCCCCCGTGTCGCGTGACACAGCCACCATGTCCGATGTGAACTCCTGATGCGCCCTGTTTAGATCATCTCCTTTGATTTTCAGCACACTCATGTTGTCCATGATGATTTTGGTGACACCCAATTCAAGCGCGGCGTACCTCATCACGCCCACCAGTGTGCGTTGATCAATGCTTCCCATGTGGTTGAAGATCAGCATTCCTTTCGATAGCCAGATCAGGGTTGAGCCGATATCAATGTCTGTCACCCTATCCATGGGTTTTGCAGTGGCCTGTCTGACCAGTCGAGCAAGGTTCTGGGCGGGCGACATTTCGGGCGAGATTATTAATACCTTCTCCTGTTTAAACTGTCGGTCTTTTCTCAGGAAATGGATTGCAAATTCCGTGAGCAATGCGGACTTGCCAGACCCGTTCTGGCCCGCAACCAGAGTAACCTCAGAATCCCTGAACTTCAGATGCTCATGGGTTTTCGACCACGGCATGACCGCGCCGTGACGGGCCTCGCCAAAAAATTGCTGGGTCGTTTGCTCGTTGAAATGAGTGGGGCTTACCACCTTCCCCCGCTCCGCCTCTGGTACGATGTACTTGTCGAAATTCTCAATCTCATCGAAGTCCAGAAAGATATCTTCTTCATTCATATCACGCCTACCATGTCATCATCGACTGTTGATGTGGTTTCAAGTTCGTCTTCCCACCGCCGCTGATTCAGATACGTTGCGGGGTATGGGGTGAATTGTTTATCGGTGTGTTTAAACCGCACCTTCAAATCCTTGAGAATGTCCTCAAGGTGTGCGGACACAGGACGGAAGGCTCTCAAGGCGGCGGGCTTGCCAGCTTTACGCGGGTAGGTTGACCAGAATAGGTCGAACTGTGTTTCTTTTTTATTAGTTGTTTCTTTTGTTCTTAATGTTTCTTTTGTATGTGGTCTGATTTCCTTCAGTGTGGGTTTATCCATCTTGTGGATTAATCCATCTTGTGGAGTTTCCGGCATTATGGTTATTAAGCGATTGCTTATACACCCGCCCTCATCCCTTTCGATCTCAACCACCCACAGCCCTGCCTCTTCCAGTTGACGGCGGGCTTTATCAAACCGTTGCCGCCCCAAGCGAAACTGATCCATGATCTGATCTCTTCTCACCGTCCAGTTGGGCGGCATCGACTGAAGGTACGCCCATATCGCCAGTGAATCAGGGTTGTTTAAACACTGAAGCACCCTGTTTGAGAGGATGGTGTATGGTAGGTCTGGTTTCTTTAACTTGTATATCAATAGTTTACATCGTGGGCGCAGTAATCCGTGCGGACATTATACCGAAGTGCTGTGTAATTTTCAACCACTGTCAACTTAGATTACCTGTTGTAAAAAGAACTTGACACGCCACCATTCTTATGGGATGCTCTCGCTCTCACCAAAGGAAACAGCCATGAACACTTTTCAAAATAACTTGGGCGAAACCCTACCGGGATTCATGCTCAGGATCACCGGAATAAAAGACGCGCAACGAGGCTGGTGCGGACGTTACATTGATGGGCACTCGGTAAGCCCAAAAAATGCCCACCGGAATCTGTGTCGAACCTCCGCACTTCACGTGAGGGCGGGATGGGGCGGCAACTCAGTCGCGCAGGCCAAAGAAAATATGCTGAGTCGACCCGACATGACGTGTCGGTCTGGATGTGATGTGCCTAAAAATGGTCAATTACTAACTTTCAATCGTTGGACTCGCGAGATATTTCAAGCGTTCCAACAGCAAACACTTTTCGAAATTCAAAAATGCAGAACCGCGTTTTTGAATCCGCAGTAAAACTCAGTTACCGGACGTTCTGAAAAAAATCCGGTGGAGTAAAAAATGAAGATTGCAGATTTTCCTAAGAGACTAAAAGAAGCGCGAGAGCGCACAGGTTTAAACAGGTCGGAGATGGCA
>JAAESJ010000279.1 GCA_024229495.1 Verrucomicrobiaceae bacterium
CGATCCAAACGCCTCTTTGGTCGAGGGCCAAGGGTTGGGGGGACGTCAGGGGATTACAGTCAAAGTCCAATCATACAGTGGCAACATGCTGCCTTTGGAAAGGGCATATTTTAGCGGCAAAACCGCCTCACAGCCCCTCCCGTATGCGGGATCCGCCCGAAAAAGGCACCATACAGAAAAAACCACCTGATCAAGGCTGCGTAATTAAGTGACAATGCGACAGGAAAAGGACTAAACTGGAATAAGTTACCTGATAGAAAAATGCCGCTGCGCCTGTCTACCCAGATCATTAGTGTCCTTGCCCTCTTTATCACTTACTCGGCGGCAGAACTGGATTTCAATCGCGACATAAAACCGATCCTATCGGAAAACTGCTATTTCTGTCACGGGCCAGATTCGGGAAAACGCAAAGCCGGGCTGCGCCTAGACACTTTTAAGGGGGCCACGAGTGATCGCAAGGGAGCCGTGGCAATCATCCCTGGGAAGCCTGAGGAAAGCGAATTCATGGCACGCATTTTATCGACAGATCCCGATGAGATCATGCCCCCTCCTAAGGCAAAACTAAACCTTACTAAAGAACAGAAAAAGCTACTCAGTCAATGGATCTCCTCTGGGGCGGAGTATCAGCGCCACTGGTCGTTGGAAACTCCCGGTAAACCTGCGCTCACCAGAGACAAGCATCCTATTGACGCGCTCGTATCCAAGAGCCTCGAGGAAACTGCTTTCAAACCATCACCTGAAGCCGATCGAACGACGCTTCTCCGCAGAGTTACGCTGGATCTCACTGGACTGGCGCCACAGCCGATGGACATTGCAAATTTTCTTGCCGACACTTCACCTGATGCCTATCTCAAGGTGGTTGATCGCCTGCTGACCTCACCATCCTACGGCGAGCGCATGGCTTGGGACTGGCTGGACGCCGCCCGATACGCGGACACAAATGGTTACCAAGGCGACAACGAAAGAACGATGTGGCCATGGCGTGACTGGGTGGTTGATGCCTTCAACGAGAACATGCCATTTGACCAATTCACCATCTGGCAACTGGCAGGCGACCTGCTTAACGAGGCCACCTTCGAGCAGAAACTTGCCACGGGATTCCTGCGTAACCATCCCATTAATGGAGAGGGCGGGAGAATCGCCGAGGAAAACCGGGTCGATTACGTCATGGACATGACTGAGACAGTGGGAACACTCTGGCTCGGGCTCACGTTCAACTGCTGCCGGTGCCATGACCACAAGTTTGATCCGCTGACGCAGCGTGAGTATTACCAGTTCAGCGCCTACTTCAATCAAACACCAATCGATGGTGGTGGGCGTAACGCCCAGCAACCTCCGAATCTTGCCGCCCCGACAAAAAATCAACGCCTGGAACTTGAACAAATCACAGCGCAAATAGCGAATATTGACAGTGAAATTTCCACCAGGAAGGAACAACTCAAGAATAAGACTAAGAGCGATGTGCCTGACACCCCATGGAATCCGGTGAAACCGCACAAGATAGAGGCACTGACACAGAAGCTCAAATTGCAGCCAGACCTGTCCATCCTTGCTAGCGGTAATAACCCCAAAAATGACACATATACCCTTGAGGCAAAAACTGACATTGATCACATCTCGGCCATCCGCCTGGAGGCACTGAAGCATCCCTCCATGACAGGTGGCGGGCTGGCACGCTCCGACAGTGGCAATTTTGTCCTGACAGGATTCGAAGTTCACATCCTTCATCCTGGCAGTGACAAGCCATTACCCCTGAAAATAGAAAATTCCCAAGCCACTTTCGAACAGGGAAGCCACAAAATCAGCAACTCTTATGATGGCAACCCTAAAATAGGATGGGCAGTCCACGAAGGCAGGATCGTCGATCGGGAACACCAGGCAGTGTTCCGTTTAAAGCACCCGGTGAAAGCTGGACAGGGCGCTGTCCTTAAGTTCATTCTCCGTCACGATTCCCCCCACTCCAACCATAACCTGGGGAATTTTCGCCTATCGGTCAGCAAGGATCGCGATGCTCCCCTCACCATCGGAGAAGAAAATAACGACGCCCTAATTGTCGACCTCAATAAGAAACGCAAGGCCCTGGAAGACCACCGAAAGAAAATCAATAACTCCGCTCCAAAGGTAATGATCATGGAGGACATTGCCAAAAAACGTCAGACATACATCCTCAACAAGGGCCTCTATAATGACCGTGGTAAAGAAGTCCATATGGGAACTCCGGAAATTCTTCCCCCGATTAACGCTAATTTTCCGGAAAATCGCCTTGGAATGGCGCGTTGGCTGATGTCGGAAAACAACCCGCTCACCGCCCGTGTCACGGTAAACCGGTTCTGGCAGCAATTCTTCGGGATTGGCTTGGTCAAAACCGCAGAGGACTTCGGCACCCAGGGGGAAACGCCGGCTCTGCAGGAGCTTCTTGATTATCTCGCTGTTTCCTTCCGCGAAAGTGGCTGGGATATCAAAGCCATGCTGCGGCTTATTGTCACAAGCGCAACCTACCGACAGTCAGCGAAAGCCACCCGCATAGCCGACCGCGAAACCAATTACCAACTCGACCCTGAAAATCGCATGCTCTCTCGCGGCCCAAGGTTCCGTATGCCCTCCTGGATGCTGCGTGACCATGCCCTTTCCGCAAGCGGATTGCTGGTGCGTGAAATCGGCGGAAACCCTGTCAACACTTACCAGCCAGACGGAGTCTGGGAGGAAGCCTCATTCGGGAAGAAAAGATACAGCCGTGACAAGGGTGACAATCTCTACCGTCGCAGCCTGTATACATTCTGGCGCCGAATTATTGCCCCGCCTGCTTTCTTCGACAACGCCAACCGCCAAACCTGCAGCGTCAAGCCATTCCGAACCAACACACCTCTGCATGCACTTTATCTTCTCAACGATATTACCTTTGTCGAATCCTCCAGGGTTATCGCTGAAACCATCCTCAAGAAATATCCGGATAATGACGATGCAAAGCTCGACTTTGTCTTCCGCCATCTCCTGTCACGCCAACCAGAAGCACAGGAAAGGAAAATCCTTCTCACCAAACTCTCCAGGTCAAGAAAGGCCTACGGTGCAGACCCCGGTTCAGCGCAAGCCTTTGTCAGTATCGGGGAATACGCAAGGGATGGCTCTCTCGATCCCGTCGAGCATGCTTCCTGGACTGCACTCACGCTCGCTGTCCTCAATCTCGATGAAGCGCTCACCAAGTAACCGCGCTACCAAACAATGAACCCACTTCAGACGAACCATCTTGAGCTGACCCGCCGCGAATTCTTCGGGCGCTCAGCCACCGGCGTTGGAACACTGGCACTCGCCGGACTGCTTGATAAGGAAGGGTTGGCAGCCAATCCTGTTGCCTCGCCAACAGGTGGTCTACCTGGCCTGCCGCACTTCGCTCCCAAGGCCAAAAATATCATTTACCTTTTCCAGAACGGAGCACCAACCCATTCCGATCTTTTTGACTACAAGCCAAAGATCGTGGAAATGCACGGGAAACCGGTCCCGGACTCCTATGTCGGCAGCAAGCGCTTCAGCACGATGACCGGCAAGGCAAATGGTAAGCTCATGCTGGCACCGGTTGAACCATTTCATCAGCGAGGTGAATCGGGAGCCTGGGTCAGTGATTTTCTGCCCCATACCGCGAAAATTGCCGATAAGCTCTGCTTTATCAAGTCTATGCACACTGATGCGGTCAATCATGCACCGGCCATCAGTTTCCTGCTCAGTGGAGGTCAAATCCCCGGCCGGCCAACCCTCGGTGCATGGATGGCCTACGGCCTCGGAGCCGAGACAGAGGAATTGCCGCGCTTTGTAGTAATGACATCAGTCAGCAAGGGGACGAGTTGCGGCCAGATTTTCTATGATTTCTACTGGGGCAGCGGCTTCCTGCCTTCCAAGCATCAGGGCGTGCGTTTCCGGGGCAGTAAAGACCCGGTCCTGTATGCGAACAATCCCAAGGGGATGAGCCGTGAAATGCGCCGGGACTGGCTGGATGGCATCTCCGAGCTCAATGAACACAAGTTGAGTGAGTATGGTGACCCGGAGATCAGCACCCGTATCGCACAATATGAAATGGCCTTCAAGATGCAGGCGAGCGTCCCGGAACTTACGGATTTCTCTGGGGAGAAAAAATCCACTCTGGACATGTATGGACCCCAGGTGAATGAACCCGGCACCTTTGCATACAACTGCCTGATGGCACGCAGACTTATCGAGAGAGGAACACGCACGGTGCAGGTGATGCACGCAGGCTGGGACCAGCACAATAGCCTCACTACCGAGCTCTACACCCAGTGCAAGGACACCGACCAACCCAGCGCGGCGCTCGTGCAGGATCTTGAGCAACGCGGGCTACTGAAGGATACCCTTGTCATCTGGGGCGGCGAGTTCGGCCGCACCCCGTTTTTGCAGGGCAACCTCAAGGATCGCAAGAGATGGGGTCGTGACCACCATCCATATGCCTTCACGGTATGGATGGCCGGAGGCGGTGTTAAGCCGGGTATGAGCTACGGGGCCAGCGACGATTTGGCCTTCAGCGCAACTGAAAACCCGGTCCATGTCCATGACCTTCAGGCAACCTGGCTGCATCTTGCAGGCATCGATCACGAGCGCCTGACTTACAAGTTCCAGGGACGCAGGTTCCGCCTCACCGATGTGCACGGTCATGTGGTGAAAGATATCATCGCCTGATATCCTGCCCTTACCCCAAGTGGAGGGCATTACCCGAAAACTGCAGGAAGCTTGCAAGCCCGGACACCACGGGCTTTTGGGATCAGGAAGATGAGAAAATCAGAAAAGTGGAGTGTAGCGGAGTCGAACCGCTGACCTCTTCAATGCCATTGAAGCGCTCTACCAACTGAGCTAACACCCCTTTTCCAGCTAAAAATAATCCCGCCAGTTTCAGGGAGGGTTGGCATTTTAGTGCACCGCCCTGTGAGTCGCAACCCATTTTCCTTCTAACCTCTTCAAGCTCACTTTTCACGGGCGCGCAGGTGCACACGCGACACTTCGCCCATGTAATGTGGCATTGAGTAATCCACGGCCGACTTGCGGATATGGCTTAGTGAGCGCTTGGCATCCCCCTTGGCTTCAAACCAAAGTCCCAGATAGAGGTGGGCATAACAAAGACGGTTACGCAACTCATCGGCATCAGGGCCTCCGGCCTCAGCCGCGGCGATTACGTCTTCAGGGCGGATTTTTCCGGCAAAAAGTTTCTGCACCTCAGCCATCGGTACGCGCGCATCACCCTTGATATTAATGAGACTTTTACGCGCCTCCTCAAATCCCCTGACCTTGTTGACGCAAAGGAAATGCCAGACAGCATTCTCCACATCATTGGAATTAACATCCTGATGGATCTCAAACTGCTTGATACCCTTCTCAAACTCACCGGCATAGTAATAAGCGAGACCGCGCTGCCAGTGATGTGGTTCCCGCGCGGGATTGCTCTTCAAGTAGACATCGAAGTCGGCAATTGACCCCTTCATGTCGCCGTGAAAAAACCTCGTTACCCCGCGTCGTTGCCGGAGTTGGACAATCCCCGGAAGCTTTTCCACCAACACATCAAGATCCTTGAGAGCCGGCCCAAACCGACCAGCCTTTTCATGGAAATCCGCACGCGCCAACCGCGCGTCAGGACTCTCCGGGTCAAGCGCCAACGCCTCGTTAATCACATCCTCAGTGTTTCCGTGCTGCCCCTGTTGAAGCGCGCCAAACTGAACCTTGTCCAAGGCCCTGCGCGCATCGTCCTGTGCCTGTTTATGGTAGTTGGCACTGAGCTCATCACACCTCTTGCGCATACGATCGAGTTGCTCACTAAATTCTGCTTCCTTGGCCAAGTTCTTCAGTTCCATCGGATCCTCTTTCAGGTCATGCAGGAATTCATACGGCGGACTCTGCTCATAATAGCGGGCATATTTAAAGCGTTTACCTCGCACGCCTTCCCACTTGGGAATCGTGGAATGATCCATTCGGTGCTCACAAAAGAAATCCCCTCTTGCCTCCTCCTTTTTCACAGAATTAATAATCCCGGAAAGGTCACGCCCCTGATATCCTTCAGGAACCCGCCCATCGGCCAAGCTCACCATGGTCGGCGCAATATCAATATTAAGGACAACCTGCTTCTCCCGCCGGCCGCGCTTTTTAACTGCAAGTCGCGGGTCAAATATAATCAAGGGAACCCTCTGGGACTCCTCATAATGTGACCATTTTCCGGCAAAACCACGCGAAGCGGCATAATAACCGTTATCGGCCATGTAGATCACCACGGTATTATCCGCCATTCCGAGTTCCTTGAGTTCTTCGAGCACCCTGCCGATGGCACCGTCAATACCACTGATCATACGTAGGTAATTGCGCATGTTGTGCTGGTATTTTTCCTCGGTATCCCACCTCCAAAAATAACGCTGACGGTTAATGGATTTCTTGAGGAATTCCGGATGAGCCTCATAAACCGCCGGGTCAGAAATCTTCGGGGAAGGCATCCTGACTCCCTCGTATAGACCTGCCACTGCCTTGGGATAGGGAAAATGATTCTTCTTGTCACCATCCTCGGCATGCGAGGCATTGAAACTCACACTCAGGCAGAACGGCACTGAGGCTTTCTTGGCTCCCCGCAGGAAGCCAATCGCCTTATCTGCCGCGACTTCTGTTTCATGACGCAAACTGCCATCGGTCTGCTTGTGGAAATAGGGATTGCGCCCAAGGGGGATAAAGACATCGAACATGGAATCCTTCGCCCCCTTGCGGACAGCAACGCCAAACTTGCCTATGAAACCGGTGTGATAACCATCCTTTTTCAACAAGGCGGGATAACTCTCATCGGTATGCACCCTGGCAATAGGAGGCCTTTTGAAAGTATGCCGGTGGGTACGCTCATAAAGCCCGGTCAGAAGGCTGGCACGACTGGCAGCGCAGATAGAAGTGGTAACAAAGGCATTCTCAAACAAAACTCCCCGGGTGGCCAGCCCGTCAATATTCGGGGTCTTCACCAAGGGGTGCCCCGTGCAACCGAGAAAATCATTACGCTGGTCATCAGTGAGAAAGAAAATAACATTAGGTCGCTCCTCGGCGAAGGCCTTAGATAGGTCATCCGCACCGCGACTGATGGTGATCAGGAAAATAGCGAGGAGTGTAGAAATAATCCGCATGCTTCCAAAATAGACATATCGTCCTATTTTTGCGAGCATTGTCCTTTAGTATATCTCAAAAACAATCATCCAGATACAGGCTTGACGAGAAGCCAGTAAGACCAACAGTTTACCCGA
>JAAESJ010000280.1 GCA_024229495.1 Verrucomicrobiaceae bacterium
TCCGGGGGCAACGTCTGGCCCAACGCCGAGCAGGTACACCTGGTGCCGTGGGCACGCAACGAGCACGGAGCCCTGACCGGCCTCAAGACGACGTCGTACGCCGAGAACGTCCTGGCCCTGGCCACCGCCCGGCGGGAAGGAGGCACCGAGGCACTGTTCCGCAACACCGCCGGGATGCTGTGCGAGGGCACGGGAACCAACCTGTTCCTGGTCGTCGACGGTCGACTGGTCACGCCGCCGCTGTCGTCGGGCTGTCTGGCCGGGGTGACCCGCGAGTTGATCCTGGAACTGGCCGGGCGCGAACCACTGGCCACCCAGGTCGGCGAGGTGGAGGTCCGCGACGTCGACCCAGATGAGCTCCTGACGGCCGACGAGGCCTTCCTGACGTCGGCCACCCGCAACGTGAGCGCCATCTCGGCGGTCACCGGTGAGGTAGAGGCCACCTTCGATCCGGCGCCGGGACCGGTGACCGTCCAGGTCGCTACGGCGTTCGACGACCTCGAGGCCCACACCCCGGATCCGTGATCGCCTGCCCCTGATCGCCGACTGGCAATCAGGGGGTTGGGTTCAGTCCGCCCGCAGGTGGACCACGTCGCCGGCCAGGACCTCGACGGTTGATCCGTCGGCCACCTCGACCACCAGCGCACCGTCGACGGCCACGTCGACAGCCCTGCCCGCCAGGTCGTCCCCGTCGCGCTCGACGCGTACGTCCCGACCAACGGTGGCCGAACGCTCCCGGTGGGCCTCGCGAAGCGCCATCGGTCCATCGGGACTGCCCAGCGCGGCCAGGTGCCCTTCCAGGGACCGCAGCACATCGTCCAGCAGGGCCGGCGGGTCGACCTCCGCACCGATGCCGACCAGGGAGACCGCGCCTAGTGGCGTCGGATCGCCGGGGCCCGGCCAGGCGACGTTCACCCCCATGCCGAACACCACGGCCGGCCCTACGGCACCGTCGATCGCCGATCCACCGGCCACCGGTCCGGCAACCAACTCGGCCAGGATCCCCGCCACCTTGCCCAGCAGCGAACCGGTCTCCCGGTCGACCAGCAGGACGTCGTTGGGCCACTTGATCATGGCCTCGACGTCGACGGCCTGCGTTTCGAACAACGATCCCAGGGCGTCGACCAACGACACGGCCAGTCCCGAGGTCACCAGGGTGAACCGTTCGACTGGCCA
>JAAESJ010000281.1 GCA_024229495.1 Verrucomicrobiaceae bacterium
ACTCGCCAAAAGTCACCGATTTGCCACATATCCAAAAAGCCGCTTACGATTACTACGACTCCTACTGGAAAGAGCACTGGCAGCGCCTCTACGACAAACACAATATCAAGCGCAAGTAACCCTTTTGCCGTTCGGAAAAAGCTCCTTGGCTTGCATTGTATGCACGATGATAAGTCGCAATTAATGCTTTCCAGTCGAATAAAATGAGTCACCGGATCGTCGACAAACGATTCGCTTGCATAAATCGAGCCACAGCGCAAAAGTCGATTTTTCTGCGGTATATTTGATGTCATGTTGAACCGGACGATTTTTTCCAGGAGAAAGTTTCTGAGAGCCAACGGAGCGGCTGTGGCGCTGCCTTTTTTACATTCCATGCCGGGCGTTTTCGGCGCGGGAAGCAAGGTGGCCAAGCCCAGTAAAAAACTGGTGATCATGTACATCCCCAATGGCATTGTGAGGCGGTGTTTTTTTCCGGGAGAGGAACAGGGTGAGTTACCGGGCTTTGTCGGCGGGTTTAATGCCGACAAGAGTAAAAACCAGAAACGCAAGCAGAACACCCCCGGCATTTATCCGCTGGAGCTGACTCCGACGATGCAACCGCTGAAGGATCATAAGAAGGATGTGACCCTAATCACCGGCCTGGACCGCACATTTAAGAACGGCCAGGATGTACATGCGCAGGGGGCGTCGTGTTACCTTACGAGTTTGTCGCCGGTACAGGCGGCCGAGCAGGGCGTTAAGCATCCAAACGGGCGTAGTCTCGATCAAGTGATTGGAGACAAGGTTGGGCGCACCACGGCATTCAACACGCTTGAGATCAGTTGCAACGGGTTTACGGCCGGCAAGGAGTCAATCTACTTTGACAATATTTCATGGTATGGACCGGATAAGATCGCTCCGTCCATTCGTGATCCGCGTAAGCTATATGATCGGTTGTTCGCGAAAGATAGTTTTCGATTGAATGTTACCGAGATCACGGATCTTGTGCTGGCTGATGCGAAGTCGCTGTCGCTGAAACTGGCGACGGAGGACCGCGCGACGCTGGACGAATTTATAACCATGATTCGGGATGTGGAGGTGCGCATGGCCAAGCTGGAGAAGCTTTTGGCCAATGCAGACATTCGTGTCCCGAAGAGCGAGGTGTTACCGCGAGGTGAATACATACGATTGCAGGCAGATATGATGCTGCTGGCATTCCAGATGGGCATAACCAACATTTCCACCTTTATGATCGGACCAGAGCGCTGGGATGCCACGTTGATGTATGAGGGCGTGTTCGACAAACCAGTGCAGCACCACAACATGACCCATAACCAGAAGGGCAAGGGTTATCTTGAAGTGCAGAAGATCGATCTTTTCCACATGCAGCAGTATGCCTACGTGCTCAAGCGCATGAAAGAGATCAAGGAATCAGACGGCAGTTCAATGCTCGACAATTCGCTGGTGACTTACGGAGCAGCGCTGGGTGACGGTTCCACGCATCAGTATTATGACCTGCCGATGATCGTGGCAGGTCGCGGTCAGGGGCAGGTGAACCAGGGCCGCTTCATCCAGTGCAAAAGTGGAACGCTGAACTCCAACCTGTGGCTTTCGGTCGCTAAGTTGATGGGGTTGGAAATAGAATCTTTCGCAGACAGCACTGGCTTGATCTCCGATATGTGGGGGTAGGGTTGTCGATGTTTGCCAAACGATTCATTCAACGGGGCGGCTTGCTCCTGTTGTTGGTCTCTATTCACACGGTCCCGGAGGCCGATGAGTTTGATCAATTCCTCAAACCGTTCTTCACCAAAAACTGCGTGAAGTGTCACGGCGGCGAAAAGGTGAAAGGCAAGGTCAACCTCAAGGAGATTGCCAACGATAAACAGTTTCTTGCCAAACCGGAGCTGATCAAGGAATTGATCGAGGTGATCGATGCGGCCGATATGCCGCCGGAGGACGAGCCCCGGCTCACTGAGGCGCAGCGTGCCAACCTGCTCGCCACACTTAAGACGGAGCTGCGCGCTGCCACCGCCACGGCCAAGGGCGAGCACATACCGATCCGCCGCCTGAACCGGTTCCAGTACAACAATGCCGTGCGCGACCTCTTCCAACTGAACCGCGATGTGTTTCCG
>JAAESJ010000282.1 GCA_024229495.1 Verrucomicrobiaceae bacterium
CCCACACGGCTCCTCATCCCTTGACCCAATGATCAGGGGAAGCGTTCAGGCGCCAGAGGAGTTCAAAAAAATGTATCCCCCGGTTGATGTAGAGATTGTCAAGGGCCGCCGATACGGCAAACCTGCAATGGTACCCAGCAAGGATGCAAGGCGCAGGGACTATCGCGCCGCGGTGACATGCATGGATGCTGAAATAGGCAGAATTCTCGAGAAGATCGATCAGCAGAAAAAATCCAACAACACCCTGGTGATCTTCCTTTCTGACAACGGGGGAGGAGGAGGAGCTGACAACTGCCCGCTCCGTGGCAAGAAGTGACAAATGTGGGAAGGAGGGGTTCGCGTCCCATGTATTATTCGCTGGCCAGCCGTTCTGCCAGCAGGGAAAACCTGTGATGAATTCCTATCCAGCCTGGAGATTTTCCCAACCATAGCCGCCGTAACCGGTGCCACCGTTGACAAGGACATCACCCTTGATGGCTTCAACATGATCCCCGTCCTGAAAGGTCAAGTATCCTCCCTGAGGAGATCCATGTTCTGGCAACGCCGGGACTTGAAAGCAGCACGGGTCGGAAACTGGAAATGGGTGGATATGGGCAATGCCGGAAATGGCCTGTTTGATCTCGGTGAGGACCCCGGGGAACGCAACAACCTCGCCTCCAGGAAACCGGAAATCCTCGATAGCGTCAGGAAAAAATTCACTGATTGGCGCAGGGAAATGGACCAAGCCACGACCCGCGGCCCTTTCCGCAATTTCTAGAGAACGGAATCCAATCAACCTGCTGTATCGGCGGTTAAAGGTTCCGTTCTTCCCCCCTCAAGGGCAGTCCTTACTCAATCTTCCCGTAGAGGGCAGCCATCCTGCGGGAGTGCTCGTCATACGCTGATTCAAAAAGCGCAGTGGCACGCTCACTGCCCACAAGGGCCGCAGAGGTCAACACCTCGGGAGGATGACCCGCCTTGGTAAGCCGGAGCGCGACTTCCGCCTTAATTGCATTAACCACCATGCATCCACCGACAGTCGATCCTGGAGATACCGGTGTGGGCAATCCATCGATGTTGATCATCGAATCCCCCAGCGGGGCACCTGTATCAAGCACAGCATCGGAAAAATCGACCAGCTTCCTTCCGTCCTCCCTTTTACTTTCACTCCCCTCGCAATGTGCCAGGCTGACCAGCCCGGCAACCCAGACTCCCCGGCTCTGGAATTGCTCTGCAATCTCAGTGGGGACAACATTACATCCGCTGGAGGAAACCACCAGTGCGGTATCCTCCTCGGAAATGTGGAAGTTGCGGAGAATTCGCCCGGCAAGCCCGGATACGTTCTCCAGGAACATTGCCTGGCGCTGGCCGTTTGCCCCGCTCACCTGGTTATGGAATGTCAAAGATAACTCCACAATCGGATTAAACCCCGGGAAAGAACCATAGCGCGGCCACATCTCCTCAACCATTATCCTCGAATGACCCGAGCCAAAAAGATGCACAACACGCCCCTTTAGGATGGACTCGGAAAACCGTCCGGCAACTTCACGAATCAACTCCCCCTGTTCAGCAACCCGGTCAACAATACCACGACAGTGTTGAATATAATCTTCTGAGGGATTCATCGTTTTTCCTCATTAACCCGGTCGCAGGCTGTTGTAAACTGCTCCGTAGGCACCGGCCCAGGAACCGAGTGCTGCCGGCACAATATCCACCCTTGCTCCTGCCGGCTGCCACTCACGCTCACTCACCAGGTCCTTGAGCGGGTTGAACAGGTTCTCACCCGCCTCCGCGATACCTCCACCAATTACAATAGTCTGGGGATCCATCATGTTCACCAATGAAACTACCGCTGCAGCAAGAGCCCTGAGGGAACGCATCCACACCCGTGCCGCAACCTCATCCCCCGCGGCATAAGCAGAGACCAACTGATGAGTATCAGCAAAGGCTCCCTCACACCGGCTTGCAAGGGTTGCATTGCCAATGGCATCCTCAAGACTGCCCGGTGTCCCGCAGATATCAGGATCACCCTCAAAATCTATCGACATGTGCCCAATATGCCCCGCACGCCCGATTGCCCCCTTCAATAACTTTCCTCCCGAGAGAATCGCTCCCCCAACGCCTGTCCCCAATGTCAGCATGACCGCGTCCTGCGCACCTCGGCATGCCCCCTGCCAAAGCTCACCCAGCAATGCCGCATGAGCGTCATTAAGCACCTTTACCGGATTGCTCGAACCAAGAGCTTGCGCCCAGTTTAATCCCTCCAGCCCATCGAGCCGCCCCGGCATGTAGGCTATTGCCAGCCCGTCATCGCCTGCCAGCCCCGGCGCAGACACACCGGTAACCCCGGCAGGTGCGCCAACCTCATCAGTCAACATGCAGACCAGTTCCCGCGCAGCAGATACAAACCCGGGAACTTCACCATCCTGCTCACCATCACGCGTTGGCAAAGTGACCCGGCTCAGGCATTCCCCGCTAAACAGGTCAATGGCCGCCGCCTTTATCCCTGTTCCACCAAGATCAATTCCTATCCCGTAATCAGACATCTTCTTCAAGCCTAGGACCATTAGTCCAAAGCTGGTCACACATTACACGCAATGCCCTGAGGGGTTGGGATTTAGTTTCCGGAAAATATTGATCACACTCCTTGCCTGAAGCCAATGATTCCTGCAGGATGAACAAACTGCGCAGAATTATTCCATATGATGTTCCGTCCACTACTGATCACCTTGGCCCTGCTGGCTGGACTGCCTGCGGCAGAACCGCTGGTCAGCTTCAACAGGGACATCAGGCCAATCCTCGCAAACCGATGCCTTCAGTGCCACGGGCCGGATGAAAAAAAGCGCAAATCCGACCTGCGACTGGATACCCGTGAGGGGGCATTGGCAGACCTCGGGGGATACGCGGCGATCGTACCCGGCAACCCCGATGCCAGCGAACTCTTAAAGCGAATAATAACAAGAGATCCCGAAGAGCTCATGCCTCCGGGAAAATCCAAAAAACCAAGGCTCACCAAATCCGAGGCTCTGCTTTTCAAGCAATGGATCAGTCAGGGTGCAGAGTATCAGGGACACTGGGCTTTTGAACCCTTAAGCAATCAACAGCCACCCAAAGATGAGCACCCGGTTGATCACTTCATCAGGAAAAAGCTTACTGAAAAATCCCTTTCCCCTGCTCCGCAGGCCGACCGCTATACCCTGATACGCAGGCTTTACCTGGACCTTATCGGCCTGTTGCCCTCACCTGAACAAATTTCCGCTTTTCTCAACGACCAGTCATTACAGGCATACGAGAACCTTGTTGACTCTTTACTCGACAATCCTCACTACGGAGAACGCTGGGGAAGACACTGGCTGGATCAGGCACGCTATGCGGATTCCAACGGTTACTCTATCGATAGTGAGCGGCAGATGTGGCCTTACCGGGACTGGGTCATCAACGCCCTCAATCAGGACATGCCCTTTGACCGGTTCACCATCGAGCAAATTGCCGGTGACCTGCTTCCTGACGCAACCAGGAGCCAAATCGCCGCGACAGCCTTCCATCGCAATACACTCATCAACCAGGAAGGAGGAAGTGACCCGGAGCAGTTTCGTGTCGAGGCAACAATGGACCGTGTAAACACTACCGGAGCCGTCTGGCTTGGTCTTACCATCGGCTGCGCACAATGCCACACGCACAAGTTCGATCCAATCACACAGCGTGAATATTACCAAATGTTCGCCTTCTTCAACAACGCCGAGGATCGTAACAATACCGGCCCAACGATCAGCATCGGCGAAAACGAATTAATCCACAAGCCCGCCGAAAGAGCCAAGACCAGTCCCTCAATAGCGAAACCTGATTGGATACCCGCAGACTATACCAGCCATCGCACCGCCTCGGGTGCCACCCTAACCAGGCTGGATGACAACTCCCTGCTCTCCGATAACACCGTAGGACCCAATGACAGCTACCACGTTACCACTACCACCCCACTTTCCGTTGTATCCGCATTAAGACTTCGGGTAATACCCCATGAATCACTGCCGAGAGGTGGCCCGGGAAGGGCGAAAAACGGAAACTTTGTATTAAGCGATATCAAGCTGCTCATCGACGGCAAGGAGCAGGATCTGGCCCATGCCGCGGCTGACCACTCCCAGCCCGATTACTCGGTGGAGCACGCCATCGACAACAACCCGCAAAGCGGCTGGGCAATCAATGGTGCCGGTCCAGACACTAAAATGAACGCCCCGCATGAAGCGACATTTTCCCTGGAGCGTCCGGTAAAAGTAAAAGGAAAAAAAATTGAGGTTCGCCTGTCCCACGAGCGTAACCTCAACTACCAGATTGGGCGCTTTGCTCTCGACTTCTCGGCAATAGCCCCTGCCGCAAACTCATCACCTCCAGCGACTGGAAAAACCAAACCGGTGAACCTGATGGTGATGCGCGAAAGAAAGTCTCCCCGGGAAACCTTTCTCCTCACCCGCGGTGATTTCACCCGCCCTGACAGGGAGAAAGGGAAAGTCTTCCCCGGCAGCATTGCTGCCATTGCCCCCCCCCTTGAAAAAGTCGGAGAAACCGGTAACCGCCTGGACCTTGCCCGCTGGCTGGTCAATCCTGCCAATCCCCTTACTCCGCGCGTCACCGTCAACCGGGTATGGATGAGGTATTTTGGCAGGGGATTGGTTGAAACCGAGGAGGATTTCGGTACAAGGGGCTCATTGCCCAGTCATCCCGGGCTACTCGACTATCTGGCAAAACGCTTCATCCGTGACGGCTGGTCCATGAAAAATCTCCACCGCCTGATCGTCACAAGCGCGACCTATCGTCAATCATCAACCATTCGCAAAGATCTCGCCGATAAAGATCCACGGAATCTTCTGCTCGCCAGGCAATCACGCTTCCGGCTTGATGCCGAGATTATTCGCGATGCTGCCCTTTCTGCCAGTGGAATGCTGGAACCAAGGATTGGGGGACGAGGGATCAGGCCTCCGCAACCGGCAGGCATTTATGCCTTTACTCAGAGCCGGAAAGGGTGGTCAACGAGCAAGGGCAGTGAGCGTTACAGGCGGGCAATGTACATTGTTTTCTTCCGTAGCTCACCTTACCCGTTGTTTGGTACCTTTGACGCCCCGGATTTCCAAACCACCTGCACTAGCAGGGCGCGTTCCAATACCCCGCTACAGGCCCTGGCAATCGCCAATGACGTGGCTTTCATGGAATTGGCCAGGGGACTTGCCCTGCGCGTAATCAATGAAGTCCCCGGTGATGCTGCCGCTCAACGAGAGGCCAGGATCAGCAGGGCTGTCATGTTGGCGCTGGGGCGCCCGCCAGGCATGGACGAACTGGAAACCTTACTCAATTACGCGCAATCCATGGTCAAGGACTTTAACAAGGATGGCGCCGCGGCCAAATCACTACTGCAAGGCTCTCTCCCGACAAACGGGACCTCATTGCCTGAAGCCGCCTCTCTGGTTGCCGTCGCCAGGACGATATTTAATACTGATAACTTCATCACCCGCGAATGAGTTCTCTTCTCCACCTGAATGATCAAACCCGCAGGCATTTCTTCGGGCAATGCGGTGTCGGTATTGGTGTCATTGCTCTGAACGAGCTATTCACCCGGGACTCCATAGCCAAGCACACTCCTGCCATTAATCCCGCTCAACCCATGGCAGCCCGCACTCCTCCCCTGCCGGGAAAAGCCAAAAATGTCATCTTCCTGAGCATGGCAGGAGCGCCCAGCCAGCTTGAGCTTTTCGAATACAAGCCAAAGCTCAACGAACTCAGCGGTAAAGCCCCACCAAAAAGCCTGCTTGAAGGCAAGCGCTTTGCTTTCCTCAAGGGGAATGAAACTCTCCTGGGGTCCACCCGAAAATTCGGCCGATATGGCAAATGCGGCATGCACCTCAGCGAGATGTTCCCTCACCACCGCAAGATTGCTGACGAGGTAACCTGGTTGCGCGGCATGACAACCGATGTCTTCAATCATGGCCCGGCAAAGCTCTTCATGAACACCGGGTTTCAGGCACCGGGACGCCCGAGCATGGGATCCTGGGTTACTTACGGGCTGGGAAGTGAATCTCAGGACCTGCCGGGATTTGTCGTTTTACAGAGTGGACCACGCGGACCACGCGCGGGAAATTCCCTGTGGGCAAGCGGGTTTCTTCCCACATCCTTCCAGGGGGTTCCTTTCCGCAGCAGTGGCGACCCCATACTCTACCTTAAAAGCCCGGATGGTTTTACCCGGGAACGGGAGCGCACCTTTTACGACACCGTCAGCAAGCTCAACCATATCCGGATGAGGAAGACCGGGGACCCGGAAATCCTCACTCGCCTTAACGCCTACGAAATGGCTTACAGGATGCAGAGCAGTGCCCCTGAGCTCATGGACACTTCCAAGGAGAGTGACAAAACCCTTGATCTCTACGGAGCGAAACGCGGTGAACCCTCCTTTGCGAACAATTGCCTGTTGGCACGCCGCCTTGTAGAACGCGGTACGCGATTCGTCCAGCTTTACCACACCAACTGGGATTCACATGGCGGCCCGGGGGAAACCCTTAACAAAGACTTTGAAAAAGTCTGCAAGGATGCCGACCAGGCAAGCGCCGCGCTGATCCTGGACCTGAAAGAGCGGGGGTTACTTGACGAGACGCTGGTAGTCTGGGGGGGGGAATTCGGCCGGACTCCCATGGGGGAAATCCGCAAGACAATCGGTCGTGACCACCACATTGACGCATTCACAATGTGGATGGCCGGAGCAGGCGTAAAAAAAGGCTATATCCACGGTGAAACTGACGAGCTCGGTTTCGGAGTAATCGATGGCAAAGTGCATGTGCACGATCTCCACGCAACCATACTCCACCTGCTGGGATTTGATCATGAACAACTCACTTATCGTTTTCAGGGTCGTGATTTCAGACTTACGGATGTTCACGGAAAAATCGTGAGGGAAATCCTAACCTAAAAGCGCAACACTCCCTCCCCTACCCGTTATTACCCTTCTGCATACGCAAACTATGGATGCCAAACCACGCATTGCAGTAACCATGGGGGATCCGTCCGGCGTGGGGCCGGAATTGTGCCTGCGCCTGCTCAATGACCACCAAACCAGCCAACGCTGCACGATTATTACCTTCGGAAATTCCACCATTCTCAACCGGGTCGCAGCACAAACCGGATTAAAGCCACCCAATTGCATTCTGGAGGAAACCGTTTCCGGGGCGGAACTTCGTAACACCAAGGAAAACTGCCTGCTTGACCTGACAACACCTGACATCTCGGAAGTCAATCCCGGTGAAATCTCCGCTGCATCAGGTCACGCTGCTTCTCACTTTCTCGACACGGCAATCGAAGCAGCACTGGCAGGCGATGTTGACGCCATCACCACAGCGCCACTGAACAAGCAGTCACTGCACCTTGCAGGTGTCGCGCATCCTGGTCACACGGAAATTCTTGCCGCCAAGACTGGCAGTAAAAACTTCTGCATGATGCAATATTCAGAAGAAATCACCGCAACTTTTGCCACCTGCCATGTCGGTCTCAGCGAAGTTTCCGCCCTCATCACCACGGACAGGGTTCTTGAGGTAATCAAGCTTACGGCAGAGGCCCTCAAAAAACTACCTGATCGCCCTTCACGAAAAATCATCGTACTGGGCCTCAACCCACACTCCGGAGAAGGCGGATTATTTGGAAACAAGGAGGAAGAAAAGGCCATTATCCCGGCAATTAAAGCGGCAAGGAACCTAGGCATTGAAATTGAGGGGCCGCTGCCGCCGGATACTGCCTTCATTCCTGA
>JAAESJ010000283.1 GCA_024229495.1 Verrucomicrobiaceae bacterium
CCGGCAAGTATCATGGGGATGCGTATCCCGCCCTCGAAGGGTGAGCCTTTCCAGTCACGCAGGGGTGTGTTCACTGTCCCGTTGTTTTTGGCGCCGCCGTTGTCATTAATGAAAATAACAAGGGTATTGTCAGTAATGCCATCCGTCGTGTCGTTATCGCCGTTCGGGTCATCAAGGCGCTCAAGGATACGGCCAATCTCCTTGTCCATGGTGAGGACCATTGATGCATATTGCTTCCTTTTTCCGCTCAGTCCGGAAATGCGCGGGTCGTTGAAGTCAGGGGAGTTGTGAATTGGTCCGTGGGGAGTTGTGAATGATACGTAAAGAAAGAACGGGTTGGTGTCGGAATGGTGCCGACTGATGAAGTCAACTGCTCCTTGGCCAAAAGTGTTGGTGACATTCTCGCCGGCATGAACCGACTCCAGCACGGTGTCGGATTCCAGTCCCTCCGCATTAAGTTGAAGTTGGCGAAGAATGCCGACCCCTGAAGTGCTACCGACGTCATAACTACGGGATCCTTTGAGGATACCGAAGAATTCATTGACTCCCTGGCGAGGCGGGCGGTTCCCGGCAACAGAGACGCTACCGTTGATGATCTTGTCCGGGCGAGCGCCCAAGTGCCATTTGCCGATCACCCCGGTGGTGTAGTCGAGGTTATTCATGCGCTCGAAGATGGTCACGGTTTCATTGGGGAGCCCCTCGTGGGGGCTGCCGGCATTGGTGATATTGTTGATGTTGAACTCATAGCCGGCTCGTTGCTGGTAATTGCCGGTGACGATGGCGGCTCGTGAGGGACTGCAGACCGAGGCCGTGTAGGCGTTCGTGCACAGCACGCCGCGAGCCCTTAGGGAATCGAGATTTGGCGTTGGTACCGGGGAGGCGCTGCCGGTAACTTCCTCCATGAAGCCAAAATCGGCGAAGCCGGCATCGTCTGATATAATCAGGACAATGTTTGGACCTGCGGCCATGCCCATGATGGCAGTAGCCAAAAACGCGGTAATGGTGGTAAAGAGATTTCCAGGCATCGTGAATACTTTCATCACAATGCCCTTGTCGATTCGGATTTGCAAACATGGCGTGGCATGCGAGGGAAACAATGTGATGCAACCCGGGGGTAACATCGTGAAAGATACTAAGGCTTTGGCTTTGCCGGAGGGGCGTCGAGTGGGGCAGCCCGGTCATGGTGTCGCGAGGAAATATCTCCTCGATAGATTTTCCGGGATAGGATTGGAACCCTTTTTTGGTGATGATTTTGAGCTGCCCTTTTCCGGCGAAGGACAATCATTCTTCAACCTGGCTGCCCGTATTCCCGGAAATAACCCCGAACTGGATCCGGTTTTAATCGGGGCTCACTACGACTCGGTCATTGACGCTCCCTGTGCTGATGACAACGCAACAGCTGTGGCTGTTGTTTTAGCTGCGGCTGAGCACTTCAAGAGGCATCCGCAAGAGAGAGACCTGGTTGTTGTGTTGTTTGACTCTGAGGAGCCTCCATTTTTCCAGACGCCGCTGATGGGGTCGACGAGGTTCTATGAGGACCACTGCCGGGGGATACGTTTTGCTTGTGTCTTGATTATGGATCTTATTGGGCATGACGTGGAGTTAAAGCATGATGCTGCCAGGTTTATGCCCACCCTTAAGCGCCTGGTGTTTGTGCTTGGTTCTGAGAGTGATGAGTCCTTGCCGGGTGTTGTCGAGTGGGCAGGAGCACAGGCAAGGGGGTTGAAGGTGTTCCCGACATTGAACCGTTATATCGGTGATCTGTCAGATCATCATGCATTCCGGCTCGGGGGGCAGCCTTTTTTGTTTCTGAGTTGCGGTCAGGGCAAGCATTACCACCTGCCCAGCGACGATATCGAGTGGATTAACTTTGACAAAGTTAAGCATGTGTTTGCCCTTGTGGTTGACCTTGTGCGATGCTTGGACTCAACGGAAATGTTAGGTGAGCAGAGCGACCCCGCCGAGTTTGAGATCAGGATGATAAGGAAACTGATCGGTCCCGTTTTCCCCTTGTTCCTGAAGATGCTGGGGCTTAGGAAATTGACTGATCGTTCGGATCTTGATGCCTTGGCGGCCATGATGAGCCGCGAGCTGGGGTAATGATGTTGGAGTTAGTCCAATGGGGGGCTTTCCGAGAGTGCTAACGCGTTGAGTTTCTCGTGGCATTGGCCATTTCATCAATCATGCTGTTTACAGGTATGCCGGATATCCTGTAACCGCTGTCAGTTGTCAGCAGGTCATAAGAGCGCATGACGCCGCCGTATTTCTCAACGCGTTCTACGGTTAAGCCGAATAACTCTTTTCCAGGGGAAATGTCCATGGCCTTGATCCCTCCAATGCGATGAAGGTCGCACAAGTTGATCGTCGAGCCATTGCTGAGGACGATTCTGCGGAAGCGTTGCGCTGCAGGATTTTCGGAATAACAGTGTTTTTGCAGGATGGGAACGGCATTTCCGTCATAACCAATGACGCTTTCACCGGGTTGTAGTGACTCGATGGGGCGGGCTCCCTGTGGTGTGTCTATCCGGGTTCCCTCGGGGATACAGCTGAATATCATCTTGATAGTAGCGTATTTGACTGCCGCATTGGCAATGCCGGCAATATTGGTGCAACCGCAGGAGAGAATGGTTGAAAGGGCGATAAGAGACAGCAGAGCAAAGCGCATGACTATTGTGGGTGTTTGATCGGAATGGATACATTAGCTGTCTTTTGGTGTATTGTCAGGGGCTATCCTTGATAATTACTTAAGGGGGGCGTTGCGCCGCGATGATTGTCAGCGAAGGATTGCAATTTTGCGTCTTAGGCGGGTATAGTTGATGCTGATGAACTGCCACTTGCTGGCGACGGCAATTGTTGTCGCAACTTCCATGATGTCTGAACCTAATGATTTAATTGCCAATCCGGAGGGAGGGCTCAGCGCGGAATTGCTCAGCCAGCTTCGTGATAATTACCAGATGGATGACGTTGACCGTGCCCGGTTTAATGCCGTCAGTAATTCTGACATCAATAAATTGGCGCTTAATCGTGACATTGTGCGCGGTGAAGATGGTCATTTCAGTCACAGGATTGCCACCAAGGGGATTACAAATCAGAAAGCTTCGGGGCGGTGCTGGATGTTTGCCGGGTTTAACGTGATGCGACCCAAGGTCATACATGACCTTGGGCTTGAGGACTTTGAGTTTTCTTCTTCATACCTGCAGTTCTGGGACAAGATGGAAAAGTCAAATCTCTATCTGGAATCAATCATTGAGCTTCGCGATGAGGACACCCTTGACCGTGAGTGGCAGTTGGTTAATGAGTGGATTGTGGGTGATGGCGGATGGTGGAATTTCGTCACTTCTCTGATCGATAAATACGGTGTTGTCCCGACTTCAGTCATGCCGGAAACACACAGCAGCGAGAATACCCGGGTAATGAATTCCGTTCTGGGCAGGTTGTTGCGTTCTCGTGCGGCGGGGATCATTGAGGTTGCCGCGAAGGGGGGGGCGGTAGATGCCCTGAGGGCAGAGAAGGAGAAGGCGCTGGCTGATGTTTACCGTTACCTCTGCCTTAACCTTGGTGAGCCTCCGGCGGAGTTTGAGTGGAGGTATGAGGTAAAGAAAAAGGGTGGCAATGATGACAAGAAAAAGGATTCAAAAGATGAAGTAAAGGTTGCTCAGGAGAGACTTTCTGAGCTTAAGAGTTATACGCCGCAGGGCTTTTATAAGGAGTTTGTGGGGGTCGACCTGTCACAGTTTGTCTGTCTGTATAACGATGCCTCGAAACCTACCGGCAAGCACTACTCCTTTAAGAGGGCGCGAAACATTGCCGGTGATCAGGATATGCATTTTGCCAATATTGAGATCAATGAAATGAAGGACATTGCGGTAAGTTCGGTGTTGGCCAATCAGCCAATGTGGTTTGCCGTCAATATGGGAGTCGACCAATCCGGGGAGCATGGCCTAATGGAGCATGAGCTGTTTGATTATGAGACGCTTTTTGGAATAGAAATGCCTTTATCCAAGGCGGAGCGTACGCGATTTAATGCGGGAGCTTCCAATCATGCGATGGTGCTAACCGGCGTCGATCTGCACAAGGGCAGACCGCGTAAGTGGCTGGTTGAGAACAGTTGGGGAGGTGACAAGGGGAACAAGGGGCGCTGGACCCTTTATGATAAGTGGTTTGATGAGCACGTTTACACTGTTATTGTCCATCGTCAGCATGTGCCTGAAGGGATATTAAGGATATTTGAAGAGGAGGCGGAGATTCTTCCGGCATGGTATCCCGGGGCGATGGGTATCCAGCATAATCCCTAGTGGGGCTAGCCTGGGCATCCAGTGTATCAATTCTCCCTTCGGATTAAGCCTGTTCGTGAGAGGTTGACCGAATTGTTTTCGGGGGATAAAAGAAAGTGATGAGACTTTTTCCCGTATTGGCTTCCTTTTGTCTTTTGTCGCCTGTTGCGGCCTTTGAATTCAAGGAAGGGGATCGTGTCGTGTTGCTAGGAAACACCTTTGTCGAACGGGAGGGCAATTATGGGCATATTGAGACCCAATTAGCGGTCGCCCTTTCCGCCAAGGATGTCATTTTTCGTAACCTTGGATGGAGTGGCGATGATGTGTTTTGTGCCGCGCGATCATATTTTGGCCCGCCAGAGGAAGGTTTTAAGCGCCTGAAGGCTCACATAGAGTTATTGAAGCCGACAGTGGTGGTTGCCTGCTATGGTGCAGTGGCGGCGTTTGATGGCGAACCCGGGATTGAGAATTTTCTCAAGGGTTACAGGAGATTGCTGGAGATGATCAGATCTGTCAGCGGGGCGAGGATAGTTCTGCTCTCACCGCCTCCCTGCGAAACGCTTCCTCCGCCGTTACCTGACATGACCACGCAGAACAGGCGCTTGACGAAGTATCGTGACAGTATTCGTGAACTTGCCAGTTCACAGGGATACGCCTTTGCTGATCTTTTTGGCGGGTTAAGCGAGGGCAAGCCAGGATCGCGGGCTGCGGGCACATTCAATGGCGTGCACTTTAAAGAGAGCGGCTATCGTAGCTTGGCGCCTGTTGTGGCTAGTGCGCTTGGGGTAAAGGAGGTGTTATTGCCGAAAGGCAGCAGTCTTGAGACAATGAGAATGCTTGTGGTCGAGAAGAATCGCCTGTTTTTCAACCGATGGCGTCCACAGAACGAGACTTACCTCCATGGCTTTCGCAAGCATGAGCAGGGACGCAACGCGAAAGAGATATTTGATTTTGATCCGCTGGTTGCCGAGAAGGATCAGCAGATTCATCAATTGGCAAAGAGAATACTGAAGTGATGAAAGGCAATTATGACAAGCTCTCCTCCGGTTGGGCGTATCAATTTTTCGCGGTATCCTGGGTGATCTTCCTTGGCAGTGCGGAAGCGCAGCGCAATCTTCGCGCTGATGCTATCCCCAAGCCGGATCCACAGGCCCAGTTAAGCACCTTTGTTCTCGATAAGGGGCTGGAGATCAATTTATTTGCATCGGACCCGATGATTTCCAAGCCGATAGGCATGAACTGGGATGAAGAGGGGAGGTTGTGGGTTGTCAGCAGTCGACTGTATCCGCACATCAAGCCAGGTGAGCGTTCTGATGACCAAGTGGTTGTCCTTGAGGATACCAATTCTGATGGCAGGGCTGACAAGTCGACGGTGTTTGCCGAGAATCTTATTATCCCAACGGGCATTATGCCTGGTGACGGTGGTGCGTATGTTGCAAATTCCACTGAGATATTATTTCTTCGTGATGGCGATGGTGACTTAAAGGAAGATGAGCGCAGGGTTGTGCTCAGTGGGTTCGGAACCGAGGACACGCATCACATTATTCACGCTTTTAGAGGTGGTCCTGACGGGATGCTCTACTTTAACCAGTCCATTTATATACACTCTCATGTCGAGACTCCATACGGGGTGCGCCGACTGCTGGCAGGAGGCATCTGGCACTATCGCCCGGAGACCGGGGAGCTTGAGGTTTTCGCCCGTGGTTTCGTGAACAGTTGGGGGCATGTTTTCAACCGTTATGGGCAGAGTTTTGCAACCGATGGTGCCAATGGTGAGGGGATCAACTACGTGTTCCCTGGAAGCGTGTTTGCCACGGCGCACAGTGCGAAGAAAATTTTGCGGGGGCTCAACCCGGGCCAGCCCAAGCAATGTGGGCTGACAATCGTGAATTCCAGTCACTTTCCACAGGAATGGCAGGGCAACCTGATTACCAATGATTTTCGTGGGCACCGGGTGAATCGATTTGTGATTAGTGAAAGTGGTAGCGGTTATGTTTCCAGGCAGGCACCTGACCTGATCCGGACAAGTCACGCGGCCTTCCGTCCTATTGATGTTAAAATTGGTCCGGACGGTGCTCTCTATATTGCCGACTGGTATAATCCCATTATTCAACATGGTGAAGTCGATTTCCGTGACCCCCGTCGAGACCATGTGCATGGCAGGATATGGCGAGTGACTTACAAAGATCGAAAGCTTGCAAGGAAACCCAAGGTGTCAGGTGAGAGCCTTCCAGTCATCGTTAATCAATTGCGTTCAGAGGATGGTTTCACCCGTCATATCGCCAAGCGTCGCCTGCGGCAGGAGGATTCAACCAAGGTTAAGGAGGCGCTCAGGGTCCTTATTGATGCAGGAAAACTCTCCAGTGAGGACAAGCTGGAAATCCTGTGGGCTTATCAATCCATCAATCATCTTCATGAGAAACTGCTCAGGGATCTTCTTGGTGATGCTGATCACCGTATTCGTGCGGCAACAGTGCGCATCGTGTATCACTGGGGCAAGAGATTGAAAGACGTAATGTCTCTGCTGGGTGTTGCGGCGAGGGACCAGCATCCGCAAGTGCGTTTGGAGGCGGTTTCAGCTTTGAGGCAGGTCGGGGGACTGGATGCGTTCAGGGCAATCCTGCCCGTATTTTCCTTGCAGAGGGACAAGAACCTGGACTTTGCCCTTTGGCTTGCTGCTAGAGAGTTGCAGGAATCCTGGCTGCCAGCTCTCGAGGATGGAAGGCTGAGTTTCCGTGGGAAATTACCGGCGCTTAACTTCATACTCAAGGCCATAGAAAAACCGGAAGGGTTGCGCTTTCTTCGTGATGCACTTGCTTCCGATTCTATTAAGCCGGAAGGATTTCGTGAATTGGCATCTCTCTTTGCAGAGGTCGGTGCACCTGATGATCTGGCTGTGCTGTATGCGTCAGCTCTGGATAATGTTCGTGATGCTGGACTGCGTGGATTTGCCCTAGGAGAGCTCTCAAGGGCCGCCCGGGACCGAAACGTCAGGCCGAAGCAGCTTCGCTCCCCGGACTTGCTCCAATTGTTGAGGAGCGGAGACGCAATGGCAGCACGCCTTTGTGGAGAATGGGGAATTGTCGGGGCAAGGGAGGATCTACTGAAATGGCTTGATGAGGATGACAGGGTTAAGGTGGCGGCAGAGGCTTTAGGTAACCTTGGGATGGAAAATCTTGGTAAGGAGGGACTCGATGCGCTTGTGGGTCTTTCCCGGGACCGCGACAGGGAAATGATTTTTCGGGGCGCTGGCGTCGCGGCGGTTGCGGGTATTGATATTGGACTTGGAGCGGGGCTTGCGGCGGATGTATTAGGTGAAGCGGAATCAGCGTTCGGGGTGCAGAAGATCTATGATTGCTTTTTAAGCAGGGTGAACGGGGCGGATGTGCTGGCTAAAGCCATTGCCGGCAAGAGGATGGTTGAAAATGTTGCTGTTGCCGGAGTAAAGCAGGCTGAATCCAGTGGCGGAAAGACCGCGGGATTGATTGCGGCTTTGTCAAGGGCGGGGGGGATCGAGCCCATAGTGCGCGCATTGTCACCAGGGGAAATGAAAGCGTTTGTCGCTGAGGTGTTGAAAGATGGGGATGCAGCCCGCGGGGAGCTGATTTATCGACGTTCGCAACTTCTGTGTCAGAATTGCCATGCCGTTGCCGGAGGCGGGGGATTGATCGGCCCGGATTTGGTTAGTATTGGTTCCAGTGCGCCGGTTGATTACATTGTGGAGTCCCTGCTTGAACCAGCAAAGAAGATCAAGGAGGGGTATCACACGACGGTGGTAACCACCAAATCCGGTGACGTTGTGACTGGCGGATTGGTTCGTGAGTCAGACAGTGAATTGGTGTTGCGGATGGTTGATGGCAGTGAAAGATCCGTGCCTGTTGCTGGGATTGCAAAAAAAGAAGTGGCGCCTGTTTCGATGATGCCGCCCGGTTTAACCGCGATGTTACGTAAGGATGAATTGCTGGACCTTGTCCGGTTCCTTACCGAACTAGGCAAAGAAGGTGATTTCAAGGTGCCCTCAGGTCGCCTTGCCCGAAGGTGGCGGGTCATTGCAGCCGGTGACCAAGTCAGCAAACGGTTGCAGCGGGTGGGGGTAAAGGAGTTCTTGGCAAGTGAGAGCCAACTGCCATGGATGCCGGCTTTTAGCAGGGTTTCAGGGGAACTGCCCCTTGCCGACATGGCGATGCATGTTAACAGCGGTGGTAATCTGAGTTTTGCCAGTGTTGAAGTTGAGGTTTCCGTTGCCGGCGAGATTGGCTTCCGAATCGATGACCCTCAGGGGCTCAAGGTGAGCTTTGGAGGTGGCGCCTTTGTGGCTCGGGATGAGTTTGCAAGAGATCTTGGCGTCGGTCGGCACAAGGTGATTGTTATCGTAGACCGTGCCGCTCGCTTGCAGGGGGGATTGAGATTAAAGCTCTTTGACGTAACCGGTTCCAGGGGGCGGGCGGCGTTTGTTACCGGCTATTGAGTCGCAATACCTTTAAAAGGAATTGTGTGCTGATTGCAGGCGCTTCACGATATCTGGATGGTCGCCGGCATGGTTCTTCAGTTCCCCGGGGTCTGTGCGTATATTTGATAAAAATAATTTAGCGGCGGCAGCTCCTGGTGACTTGGGGTTGCTCGTGTCGCGGACGTTTCCAATGAGTTTCCAGTCACCCTCTCGAACGGCCCACTGCGCCCTTCCGCCGGTGCCTATTTGCCAGTGAAGAATTCCATGGGGTCCCTTGTCGGCTTTGCCAAGGAGCAGCGGGGTAAGGCTTTTCCCGTCAATGTTGTTCTTAATAAGCTTAATTCCTGCAAGCTCTGCAAGAGTGGGGAGCCAGTCGCAGGAGTGGGCAATGTCAGTGATGGTTTTTCCCTGCGACAGCTTGCCTGGCCAGGAGATGATGGCCGGGACGCGTATGCCTCCTTCGAAAAGGCTGAATTTTGCCCCGCGGTAAGGGCCTGAATTGCCTCCGCCATGGTGTGCCCGTTCCTCGGTTGAATGTCCATGATCGGACTGGAAGACGACAATGGTATCCTCCCGGAGGCCCAGCTCGTCAAGGTAGGCAAGTAGGTCACCGATGCGTGCGTCCTGGCTTGAGACGAAGGCGTTGTATAGATTGCGGGGGTGAGGGAGCTTTGAATAGGTCTTCAACCAGTGAGCCTCGCCCTGGTATGGATAGTGGGGAGTATTCATCGCAAAGTAGATGAAGAATGGAGAGTTCTGGTTTTCTTTAATAAAACCACAGGCTTCATGGACCATTAGGTCAGGGAAAAACTTCCCGTCTTCAAAGATTTCTTTGCCATTGCGGTGCAGGTCATGGCGGTTTGGTCCCTGCCAGTAGAAGAAGTGGGAGTAGTTGTCAATGCAGCCGCCCATATGACCAAAGGAGTAGTCAAATCCCTGCGCATTGGGCATGTGGTCTGGAATGTAACCGAGATGCCATTTGCCAATGTGTGCCGTTTTGTATCCTTGGGACTTGAAGTGTTCCGCGATGGTTACCTGCTCGCCGGGCATCCCGGGTCTGCCCTTGATGGATGTAGTGTTGCCGGGAACGCCGGCGCGCAGCGGGTAGCGGCCGGTCAGCAACCCGGCCCTTGAGGGTGAGCAGACAGGAGCTGCCGCGTAGAATTGTGTAAAACGGATGCCGCGCTTTGCCAACGAGTCAATATGCGGGGTTTGGATGTCATTGGTGCCGTAGCAACCTGCATCAACGCTACCTTGGTCGTCGGTGAAGATTACGATAACATTCGGTTTGCGTGCATTTGCATGAACAAGGGCGGTGCAGAGGAGCCCGGCAACGAGAAGTGGATGACTTGGTTTCACGGGAGAAAACTTTACCGGGTTGTGTCGTGATTGCGACCTAAGAATTCACGGTTATCTGTCCGCTGCCGGCTCCTTTATTCAAACACCGGCGCTGAGAATCGCTCCTGCATGCCTGCAATTCCTGGTGATCCTTTTGTAAGGCGGATTTCCAGCTGTTTATCTCCGCGCTTAATTAACAAAATGAGGTTTTTGTCCCTGGAATTTCGTAGAATTTCCTGAAATTCGGGAATGCTTGCTATTGGCTTGCCGTTGACGCTGAGCAGGATGTCACCGGGTTTAATTCCAGCTCTGCTGGATCTTCCGCCTTCCTTGAGCCTGGTAAACACTAACTGTTTATTGGCCAGTTGTTTGCGCATCGTGGCTGGATTGATCTCATCATTCGGTGAACGACCGGTGAAGGGGGCGGGGCGGTTGCCTTCGCGAAGTGCCTTTCGTCGCAATACTTCCTTCACTGAGCGGTAACAGTTAATCAACCCGTGCCCGGTTTCATTGTCGATACCAGGCGGGCCAATATCCGTGGCGCATTCCGTAATGATCTCCTTGAGGCTCCAGGGGAGCAGATCGGGGTCGGCCGATAGCATCAGGGCGATAGCTCCGCAGAACATCGGACCGGCAAAGGAATTCCCGCTTATGGCGGCGGGGATCACGGTGCCGTCGGGCAAGAGCAACGGCAGTCCCTGGTTGAAGGCGCAAACTTCGGGTTTCTGGACTTTTCCCTCGTGGTAGTGCTCGGTGTCCCACTCTACCGGCCCCTTGCTTGAAAAATCCGTGCGGGAGAGATCGCGTTGAACGCCTGCTGCGGCAAAGACAGCATCCGGAATATTCTCCGGGGTGCGCATTTGTCTGGGAAGTTGCTCGCTCCGCGCAAAGTTGCCCGCTCCTGAGACAAAGTAGATGCCGCAAAAGGAACCGTGTTCCATGATCTTGCGCCAGTGAGAGCGAATTTCTCCCAGTCCCGGGATGGAAAAACTCATGCTGTAGGTATCGGCTTTTTGCTCAATTGCCCATTCAACTGCTGACTCGATCCTGTTGCCGGCAATGACTCCCGCCCATTTCCCCTCAGGAGCGATGCCGAATGCGTAAGGACTGGAATTGCTGCCCCTGCCGCAGATGATTGCGGCGCACATGGTGCCGTGCAGGGCAGACGTATTTAAGGTTTCGGGGCTTCTTGTCGTGAGAAGGGGGGAGTTGAGCCGGAAGTTGTAGCCATGGCAATCATCCACCAGGCCGTTGCCGTCATCATCGGTGTTGTTCCCGGTTCTCTCTCCGGGGTTAAAGTAGAGGTTCTGGGATAGGCTTTCAGGAAAAACAAAGTTGTTGTCGTGGATAATGTTCAATGTGCCTCTGCCGGTGATATTGAATTCTTTCCATGTTTTCTCTGCAAGGAGGGAGCGAATATACCAGGGGTGCTTATGAAGGCGCGGCTTAAAGGGAAGTCTCTTTACCTGGGTGTGTTGGATCGGTTTACGGTCTCCGCTGTCGGCCCTGTTGTTACGATAGGGCGACAGGAATATTTTTTTTACGCCTGGGATTGTTTTGATGGATTTGATGCCTTCAGCCGTGCTTAGGCAGGTAAAGCCATTGATGATCCAGTGTTTTTCCAGCTCGCTGATGGTATGGTTCTCAAGGAGCGCGATGAGTTCTTTGTTGGCAGCCCTGTGTGACTGGAGGCTTGCCTCTTTCAGCGCCTTAACAACCTGCGTTCTGAGTTGTGTGCGCTTTGCCGAGGAGAATTCTTTTGCGCGCCGCTTGTAAGAATCCCCGTCACCAAGCAGTTGATGGTCAAACCATACCTTGACTAGCAGGGGGCGGTCAGGATTGGAATTGTTTCCGGGGACAGGCGAAGTCCAGATGCCCTCTCCGCCGACAGCTTCAAGGGTAAGTGATTTATCTCCTGCTTCATTAGCCGGGCAGCTCAGTGGTGCGCTGCAGACGATACTGAGGATCAAAAGAGCGACAAAGGTGTTTGCGATAACTGGATGGGAGGCTTGCTTCACGGCTAAAAACTCAACGGCGGGTTGTTTGTGCAAGGGGATACGGTTTCAGAGCAGGGAAGATTTGAGAGAAGCTGGTGGTTTTATCGCCAATGACAAGGACGACAATGCCGTTCATTGTAGTGACATAACCAACTGTAGCACGTGGTTTCCCGTTAAGGCTTACAGCGATCGAGCCTTCTCCTGTCTCCATGAGCCTGAAGTCAGTCGATGCTCCTGGCTTTAGGTTGAATGCCTTTGTTTTCCCCGAGGGGAACTTCAACAAGACCTCTTGAGCTTTAGCACTGTGACTGACGACATGAAAGGCACCTTCCATCATGAAATGATGGTCATAGACGCCACGCGCTATCCACGCTAAAATTCCGATCATCAGTGTTGACGTGGTGAAAAGGGTAATTGCCTTTGCCATAAAGAACAGTTAACTGAAGAAAAACCACCTGTCCATGAAACGGAATTTGTTACCTTGCTCTCTTGTTTTAACCCTGTTCTCCTTGTGCGAACTCTCGGCTGAATGGAATCAATGGCGCGGACCTTCAGGCGCGGGAATTTCACAGGCTAAGGCGCTTCCCACGAAGTGGTCCGAAACAAAGAACGTCAAATGGAAGACGGCATTGCCAGGGCGCGGGTGGTCATCTCCGGTTATTGAGGGTAACAGGATATGGGTGACGGCTGCCCATGAATTTCTCGCCAGTGAGGAGGACAGCAAGAAGCGGTTGAAAAGCAATACGGGAAGTCAACCGCTTACGGTGCTTGAAAAAGCCCGCTTCCATGCTCTGTGCATCGACAGGGAGAGTGGCAGGATTTTGCATAATGTTGAGCTTTTTTCCGTCAATGAACCGCAGTGGGTGCATCGTTATAACAGCTATGCCTCGCCGACGCCAATCGTTGACCAAGGTCGTATCTATTGTCATTTCGGAACCTACGGAATGGCCTGTGTGGATTGTTCCAGTGGCAAGGTTGTCTGGAAGAATCTTGATAATCATTGTATGCACGAGAATGGGCCCGGGGGGTCTCCGGTGATCGTTGGAAATGTCATCTTTTTTCACATGGATGGCAGTGACAAACAGTATGTCACTGCTCTCAACAAGGATGACGGCAAGCTTGCCTGGCGCACGGCGCGCAGCGGGAAGTTGCATAGCAACCCCCAATTAAAGAAGGCATACAGCACGCCGCTGGTAATGAGGCGTGGCGAGAAGACTGAGTTGATCTCCGCGGGTGCTAACTGGGTGTATGGGTATGATCCAATGACCGGCGATGAAAAGTGGAAAGTCGATTACGAAACGTTGGGCTTTTCAAATGTGGCGCGCCCGGTCACCGGTAACGGCATGCTGTTCCTCTCTACCTGTTTCATGCGTGCTGAGATGCTGGGAATTAGTCTCAAGGGGAAACCTGAAATTGTCTGGCGTTACAGGAAATCCGTGCCGAGTTCCCCTTCGCCCATCTTTGTTGACGGATTATTGTTTTTTGTTGGGGATTCGGGCGGTCTTGTTACCTGCCTGGAGGCAGAATCCGGAAAGTTGATCTGGAGTGAGCGCATTGCCAGCGGCAAATACTGGGCAGCTCCGTTTGTGGCTGCCGGCAGGATTTATTTTCATAGTGAGGAAGGTGTTACAACTGTAATCAGGGCAGGTCGTAAGTTTGAGGTGGTTGCGGAGAATTCACTTGATGGAAAATTGATGGCTTCCGCGGCGGTTGCGGGGGATGAGCTTTTCCTTAGAACGGACAAAGCTCTCTACTCTATCAGCAACATGGCGCCCTCCTCCCCGTGATCTGGGAATGGGTGAGAACCCATGAGGCCTTATTTCTCTGGGTGGGTGCTTTATCGTTGGTTACTTTTGCCGCAAGTCTGGTCACGATTCCCTTTCTTGTTGCCCGGCTTGGGAAGGATCACTTTATCCGTGAGCAGGATTTCCTCTCTGCAAGTGGGCATTGGCTGGCGCGGGGAGTTGTGCTCGTAGGGAGAACTTTACTGGGAGTGTGCCTATTGCTTGCCGGCATCGTTATGTTGTTTGTGCCTGGGCAAGGAATACTGACCATGTTGATCGGCTTGGTGGTGCTGGAGTTTCCGGGCAAGGCTCAGCTACAATCGAGGATTCTGAGATGTAATGGCCTCAAGCGTTCCCTGAACTGGATTCGTGCCAGAAAGGGGAAGGAGGATTTTCTTTTTCCATGAGCCCTCAAGGAGCCATGATTGCTTAATTCCTGAGGAGTTTTTATTTTAAAACTTATTTGCGGGTCGTGGAATTTTTAAGTTGGTGCGGGCAGGAATGCTTGCCACATTTGATGGTGCAGATGGGAAAGGGAAAAATAACGCATCAGATTTACTCTCTTTTTGATGTTAAATTGATGAGGCGAGAATCATCCCCTTACATTTGACGAATTAATCTGATTTCCATCAACCAAGATGCTTTCGATTTACTCTAGGGATTCCACCCAATTTTGTGACGGATTATCTCGTAGAGGATTCCTGAGAGTGGGCGGACTTTCACTTGGGGGGCTTTCCTTGCCTCAATTATTGAGTGCTGAGTCGCAGTCAGAATCCTCCGACCGCGGACTTGGTCACAAGGCGGTAATCATGATCTTTTTAGCGGGTGGACCGCCACATCAGGACATGTGGGATATCAAGCGCGATGCCCCTTCAAACATTCGTGGTGAGTTCAAGGCAATAAAGACCAGTGTGCCGGGTATTGAGATTGGTGAACTTTTTCCAAGGATTGCGGCGACGGCTGAGAAATTTGCCTTTGTTCGCTCCATTGTCGGTGCCCATGGCGGGCATGATGCCCAGCAGTGCCTGACCGGGCGATCTCCTCGCAATGCTCCACCTGGAGGATGGCCATCGATTGGTGCTGTCATGTCCTCGTTAAAGGGGCCTGTAAGTCAGGCGATGCCACCTTTTGTTGGTCTTTCGCCAAAGTGCGGTCATGATCAGTGGGGGGATCCCGGGCAGCCCGGGTTCTGCGGTCCGGCTCATACTGCATTCACGCCGAACCGGGGAGGGGGTGCCGAGGATGTAAGGTTAAAGGGAATAACCCTTGAAAGGCTTGATGACAGGCATTCCTTGCTTCAGAGCATCGACGGATTTCGCCGTGATGTGGATGCTTCTGGGATGATGGATGGCCTTGATGCTTTTGGTCGCCAGGCATACGGGGTGTTAACATCGAGTCGGCTTGGCGAGGCATTTGACCTTTCAAAGGAAAGCGCCAAAACGATTGAAGCTTACGGCAAAGGCACGGAGAAGTTGACGGCTGACGGTCCGTGGAAGCGCTTGGATCAGTTTCTCCTTGCCCGTCGTCTGGTGGAGGCGGGCGCCCGGTGTGTGACGCTCGGGTTCAGCCGTTGGGACTGGCATGGGGGTAATTTTAAGCGGGCTCGCGAGGATTTTCCGATGCTTGACCAGGGAGTCAGCACGCTTGTCAATGATTTGCACCAACGCGGTCTGGACAAGGATGTGTCGGTCGTGGTTTGGGGGGAGTTTGGAAGAACTCCTGTTATTAATGATAAAGGGGGGAGGGATCACTGGCCCAAGGTTTCCTGTGCTTTGCTTGCCGGTGGAGGAATGAATACCGGGCAGGTGATTGGCTCAACCACCCGGGACGGTGGAGAGGCTGATGATCGGCCGGTTGCCTTCGAGGAGATTTTTGCAACTCTTTACCACAATGTTGGCATTGATGTTAGTAGGGCAACGGTTACCGACCTTAATGGTCGACCTCGCTACCTGATAGATCAACGCTATCGACCAATGCCTGAACTCATTTAGTCATCGAAATTAAAGGCATCGCAAATATTTGAATCATGAACGCACTTCGTCATTTATTAATTCTGGGGGTTGTTATTTTTGGCTGCTGCTCAGCGCGCGCCCTTGAAATTCACGCGATTTCAAAATCAGGTGACGCGGCGCTTCTTAAAGGTCCCGATGCGCGACTCCAGCTTGTGGTGACTGCCTCAGATGGAACTGATGTTACGCGCAAGGTAAAGTATCATGTCGAGCCTGAAGGCTTGCTGGAGGTTTCTGCAACCGGGCATGTAAAACCGCTTGCCAATGGCATGGTTAAGGTAAGTGCAGCGATACAGGGCGAGGAGGCTTCCGCTGTCAGCGTCTCCATCGAGCAGGTTGAGAAATCGCAGCCTATTAATTTCTCAAATGATATCGTGCCACTGTTTACCAAGCATGGCTGTAATGGCGGAGGTTGCCATGGAAAGAGCGAGGGGCAGAATGGTTTTCGCCTTTCGCTTCTTGGGTTTGAACCTCCTGAAGATTATGAGTATCTCGTGAAGGAGAATCGGGGAAGAAGACTGTTTCCTGCGGCTCCTGAGCACAGCCTACTGCTGCGTAAGGGCTCAGGAGACTTGCCTCATGGCGGAGGCGCCCTTTTTGATAAGGAGTCATGGGATTACAAGGCAATTGTCAGATGGATGGAGCAGGGTATGCCTTACGGTAGGGATGAGGACCCCAAGTTGGAGGGTATCTCGGTATTTCCGTCATCCCGGATTGTTCAATCTGGAGGAGAGCAACAACTCTCCGTTACGGCGACCTATAGCGATGGATCGCTGCGCGATATTTCCGGGATTGCGACCTATGAGTCCAATCAGAAGGAGATGGCTGATGTTGATCAATCGGGTTTGGTGACAATGTCTAGCGGTCAGACCGGGGACGCGGCAGTGATGATTCGTTTTCAGGAGAAGGTGAGTATTTTTCAGGCGACTATTCCTCTTGGAGTGCCGACAGGTGATTTCCCGCCGGTTGCCAATATTATTGATGAGAATGTGTTCGCAAAACTCAAGGTGTTAGGGCTTCCTGCTTCAGGGATTTGCGATGACGCAACCTTTCTGAGGCGGGTTACTATCGATATTTCCGGCAGGTTACCAACGATTGAGGAGGTTGAAACATTCATGGGGGATTTATCCTCGGAGAAGCGCTCCATGTGGATTGACAGGTTGCTTGAAGGTAGTGATTACGCCGATTATTTTGCCAATAAGTGGGCGGCTATCTTACGTAACAAGCGCAAGGGAGACACCTATACGCGTGGAACCCAGGCTTTTCACGAGTGGATTCGTGGCAGTCTGCATTCCAATAAGCCCTATAACCTTTTGGTGAGTGAGTTATTAACAGCAAAAGGAGAGATCGCCCATAATCCGGCGGTGGCATGGTTTCGTAACGTTTCCCAGCAAAAGGAACAGTTACAGGATGTCTCGCAGATGTTCCTTGGTGTTCGCCTTCAGTGCGCTGAGTGCCACCACCATCCCTATGAGAAGTGGAGTCAGCAGGATTACTACGGGTTCTCCGCTTTCTTTTCCCGGATAGGCAAAAAGAAATCTGAAGTTCCTGGAGAGGACGGTGTGTTTCACAAGGTGGGGTTGGCCAGTTCCAAGAACCCGAAAACCGGTGCGGTGGTTAAGCCGACACCCTTGGGAGAAGGTGAAATGGAGATCGATGCAGAAAGTGACCCGCGTGAGGCTCTTGCTGCCTGGATGACCTCCCCGGACAATCCGTTCTTTGCGACGATGCTGGTTAATCGTTACTGGAAGCATTTCTTCAACAGGGCATTGGTTGAGCCTGAAGACGACATTAGGGTTACCAATCCTCCTACCAATCCGGCGCTGCTTGATGCCCTTTCCCGTAAATTTGCCGATACCGGTTATGACCTTAAGGGGCTTGTCCGGTTGATTTGCAACTCGACCACCTATCAATTGACGGCTATTCCTAATGACCATAATGCGGGTGATCAGCAAAACTATTCGCGCTATTTCCCAAAACGCCTGACTGCTGAGGTGTTACTTGATTCCATTGACTCCATGACGGGATCAGCCACAAGCTTCGGGGGGCAATTGGCAGGAACCCGTGCAGTCGCCCTTCCCGATGACAGCTATAATGCCGGTTCGTATTTCCTCACGGTGTTCGGTCGCCCGGAGATGGATAGTTCCTGTGAATGTGAGCGCGCGCAGGGAGCAAGCCTGGCTCAGACCCTGCACTTGCTCAATTCCAAAAGCATACAGGACAAGCTTGCTGCCGGTGGCGGTAATGCGGCAAGGCTTTCAGGTGAGGAAGAGCGCACTGACGAGGAGAGGGTTACAGAGCTTTACAGGAGGGCATTTGCACGTGATCCCCTGCAGGAAGAGCTGAAGGTGTCGATTAACTATCTCGAGAAGAAGCGCACCGAAGCTGGAGAGAAAGTTGAGGATGTGAAGAGTGCCGGCAAGATGGCTTACGAGGATCTTGTCTGGGCTCTTTTGAACACGAAGGAGTTTTTATTCAACCACTAGTGGGAAAGGGCAAAATATTGATGATGGTGTATAAGGGGTGTTTTTGGCCTGTTTTTCTTGTTGTTGTATTGTTCTCAGTTGGTCAATCCGCTGCACAACTGCCGACGCCAAGGCTTGACGCAATGTTCCCCATGGGGGTAAGGGCGGGAGCTTCTGTTGAAGTTTCCCTGTCGGGGGCAGACCTTGATTCGCCGGGGCAACTGATCTTCAATCATCCCGGAATCAGTGCGGAGTGGGTTAGTGAATCCAGATTCAGCGTGAAGGCTGCCGGTGATGTTCCGACCGGTCACTATGAGGTTTCTTTCGGAGGCAGATACGGAGTTAGTGCGTCATTATTGTTCTCTGTTAGTGACAGGGAGGAAATGCAGGTTCCCCCAGAGGCTGCTTCTCCTGTTGGCGCACCTGTGATTAATGATGCGGGCGTAATGAACGGAAGAGCTGTTGCGGGGAAGGCGCACTATTTCAAGGTTTTGGCAAAGGCCGGCGAGCGGATATTCATTGAATGCTTCGCAGAGCGTATGGTTTCCCGGATGGATGCGCTCATTGTGGTGACTGATCCAGGTGGGATTGAAGTTGGGCGGGCACGGGAAACCGTTGGCGGAGATCCCCTCCTCGGATTCACTGCGAAAAATGACGGTGAATACCTGCTCAGGGTCTCTGATTTCATGGCCAGGGGCGGGAGCAATTATCATTATCGGCTGGTGCTGCGAAAGGGGGCGCAGGTTGATTTTGTGTTACCTCTCTCCGCTCAACCCGGGAAAAAGCAGTCATTTCATGTGTATGGCAGGAATCTTCCCGGGGGAGTTCCCTCAGGCGATGGGCTTGAGCGAATTGAGGTTGATGTTGACGTGCCTTCCGCCGCGGAACGTTGTAGAACTTCATTGCTGAAGCCTGTGAACGTCGGCATGAGGGGGTTCCATTACCGCGTCGGAACTGGGGAAGGGGCCTCCAATATCGTGTTCATCCCCCACTCTGCGCTACCGGTGGTGATTGATGCGGGGGCGAATGTTGCTTCGGATGAGGCTCAGCATCTACCGTTCCCATGTGAGGCCAGCGGAAGATTTTATCCCAACGCGAGTTCCTGGTTTAGTTTTGATGCAAAGAAAGGCCAGTCTTATGCGGTGGAGGTTATCGCGCAGCGTCTTAGCGGATCGAGTGATCCGGTTATGGATCTGGAAAAGGTTTCTGTCGATAAGGACGGCAAGCAGAAAGTGACCAAGATTGGAACGGCTGATGATGAGGGAAAGAACATTGGAGGAAGACGGTTCCCGACTAGCCATCGGGATCCATCGTATCTATTTAAAGCGGACGCTGACGTGAAGGTTCGCGTTAGAATTCATGATAATTATCAAACAGGTAATCCGTATCGGTTGATTATTCGTTCCCCAAAGCCCGGGTTTGACCTGTTGATGTCATTACCACCTCCGGCTGACAACAATGCCAAGAGTAAAAAAGTGACTCGTGGGGGGATTGCAATTAGGCGGGGACAGGTGGGAACAATTGATGTTTATGCTCTTCGGCGTGACGGTTTTAATGGAGCCATTAGTCTAAAGGTTGAGGGCTTGCCGGGCAGTTTTGAAACGGCTCCAGTAATGCTGGCTGCGGGCGCAACCAAGATAGGTATACCTTTCAAGATCAGGGATGATGCTCCAGCCTGGAGCGGTCGCGTGCAGGTGTCTGGCAGTGCAGAGATCGAAGGTGTTGAGGTCCGCAGGCAGGCGGATTCCGCGTCTCTTGGCTGGACGGTTAATGATTATGACAAGGAACGGGTTCTTGCTCGGGTGGGTGATAACCTTAGTGTCGGGTCCATTGAGGAGAAATCACCATTGGTGATTGCATCTGCCGGGGATAAGGTTTGGGAAACCTCGCTTGGAGGGAAGATTGATGTTCCTGTAAAGCTTGCTGCGAATGCCGAGATTAAGGACAAGATAACGATCAAGGTCATAGATTTTCCAGGGATGGGAAAGAAGCCGCCACAGGTTCAGATCGAAAAAGGCAAGGTGGAGGGTAATCTTCCTATTTCTTTCCTCAATAACAAGGACGGCAACCAGTTTAAGCCTGGAGTGCACCGGTTTATGATTCAGGCAAGCACCAAGCTTGCTTATCGTCGTGATGCCGAAGGTGCCAAGATGGCTGAAGAAGAGAAAAAGAAAGCTGTTGCGCATGCAGAAGCCACTCGCAAGGCGGTTGATCCTGCAAAAAAAACCCGTGACGTAGCTCAACAGGAGCTGAAGCAGGCGCGGGCTGCCAATGCGGAGACAGAGGAGAAGAAGGCGGCGATGATCTCGCAGGCGGAAGCCAAGGCCAATGAGGCCGAGCTTGCCCTGAAGAAGATTGAGGAGGATTCAAAGCAAGCGGAGGTTGCCAGGAAGGATGCAGAGAGCAGGGCTAAGCAGGCAGCAGAGCGGTCAAAGCCGAAGGATTTGCAATTTACCGGCTATTCAATGCCGCTGACCGTGAAAATTGAGGAATCTCCTGTCAGAATCATGAATGTTGAACCTCCTGCCGAATTGATGAAAGGCGGCAAGGGGGAGATTACTGTAAATGTTGAGAGGCGTTATGGTTTCACTGAGGAAATCAAACTGCAGTTAAAGTTTGCGGATGGGGTGAAGGGATTTGTTGCTCCGGAGGCAACGGTCGCCAAGGAGCAAACCCAGGCCAAAGTTGTTATTGAAGCCAAGGCGGATGCTTCAGTGGGCGAGCTGGAAGTTGAGCTTATTGCCAAGTTAAAGTTCAATGGAATCGACCTTCAATCGAAGGCGCCTGTCAAAATGAATATTTCAGAACCTGCTCCTGATCCTCCAAATCCTGCCCCGTGAAGAAGTCCGTTCTCTCCATCCTGATTTTCTGTTTTGCTTCTCTGCCGTTGGCGTTGCCTGGGGCTCCGCTTGAGGTTGCTGCACTGAAGCGTACGGAACCTGTCAGTTACTCGAGGGAGATTGCCCCGGCTTTCAAGAAAAGCTGTGTGGCTTGTCATAATGCCAGCAAGGCGAAGGCTAAACTTAACCTAGAAAGCGTTGCTGAAATGCTAAAGGGCTCATCGGACGGGGAGGTGATTGTTCCGGGCAAGGCGGAGGAAAGCCTGATCTTTCTCCTTGCTGCGCACCGTGAGGAGGAGTTTATGCCGCCGCCGAAGAATAAATCCAATGCTCCCAACCTTAATCCTGAACAACTTGCCTTGTTGAAGTTGTGGATTGATCAAGGGGCAAAGGATGACGATGCGCTTGCAGCAGAGCGTGAGGTGACATTCTCCCACATGAGTGAGCAGGTGAAGGCGATTTATTCGTTGGCGCTCTCGCCGGACAACCAATATGCCGCAGTGGGAAGGGGAAACCGTATCTTTGTCTATGATCTTCCGACTGGAGAGCTTGCAGGTGAACTTAAGGATCCTGAAATCGCAGATAAAGGTGGTGCAGCGCACTTGGACATCGTCGGCAGTCTGGCTTTCAACCGTGACGGGGTGCTTGCTTCCGGTGGGTTTCGAAATATCAAGCTCTGGCGTCGTCCGCAAGGAATCCTGGTTAAAGAGCTTGAAGCTTCCGCAGGGATGCCGCGAGCGTTGGCAACAAGCAGTGATGGACAAAGGATATTGGCGGGCGATGACTCTGGGCAGGTGAAATTATATTTGCTGGCTGATGAGGTGGTCAGGACATTTAATGATCATGCTGCTGCCGTGACAGGAGTTGGGTTTGGCGAGGGAGGGACGCTGGTTACCTCCTCTCTGGACAAGACCTTGAAGATTCGCCCTGCTTCAGGTGATGCAGATGTCCGCGAAATAGCATTGCCGGTGCCTATTCACAGCATGGTCATTATTCGTGGAGGAAAGGTGGCCGCTTGTGGTTGTGAGGATGGCATTATTCGTGTGGTGGAATTAAGTCCTACGGGTGGCAATGCCGATCAGGCAAAGGGGGATGAAGCTGCGGTGCAGTTTGCCGAGATTAAGGGGCATCAGGGCGCAGTGGTCTCCCTGCGTGCTTTTGGAGATGGTGATAATCAGATGCTCTCAGGAGGCGCGGACAGCACCCTTCGAGTCTGGCAAGTTGGGGATAATGGTGGGCAGCAGGTAAGGCAGGTGGACAATGGGGCGGCTCCTCGGTCTATTGCTGTTACTGATGATGGAAAGCGAATTGCTTCTGTGTCAGGGAACGACACTCTCAGGCTTTGGGATGGGGTGAGCGGTAAATTGATTGTGGATGTGAAGACCGGTTGGCGTCAGTCCAGAGCTGACAAGGCGGCATCATCTGCCTCGGTTGTGGCGGGTAAGTTAAGTGAGGAGCGAAAGAAGCAGTTTGATGCGGCTGAAAAGAAGTTAAAGGCTGATCTTGAGACGGTGAAAAAGGCGCAAGAGGCTGAGAAAAAAAGCGTAGAGGAGAAGAGTAAAAAGATGGCGGAGCTTAAGGTTTCTGAGGAGGGCAAGATTAAGGCAGAGGCTGAGGCGAAGATGAAGGAGGAGGATCAAGTCAAGGCTGAGGCAGTCGCCAAAGACGCTGAGAAGATGCAGATTGAGGCGCAGGCGCAGTTGAAACTCAAGAAGGAGGATGAAGCCAAGGCTCAGGCTGAGTTAAAGGCGAACAAGGAGGATGCGAACAAGGTGGCTGCGGAGGCGAGGGTTAAGGCTGCTGTTGATGCCCGAATGCAGGCCGAAACGGCATTAAAAGGGCAGGCGGAGCAGGAGAAAAAGGCCAAGATGCAATTAGCAACAGGGATGAATGCGCTGAAGGCGGCACAGGATGCAGCCAAGAAGACGGTTGATGCCCATGCAAAGAAGCAGAAGGAATTTGATGAAGCAGAGCGCAAGCATACTGAAGCGGTGCGCAGTCGCGAGGTTGCAGGGCGTTTCGTTAAGCGCGCAGAACAGTCGAAGGGCGAGTCGAAGGTCAAGTGGGATGTGGCGCAGAAGGCATTCGAGGCAAGAAAGTCAGAGAGTGAGGTGGCAAAGAAAGCTGCTGCCGCGGCGGGCAGTAACCTGAACGAGATCGAGTTTTCCAAAGACGGATCCCGTGTCTTGGCTGCAGGTGATGACGGCAATATTTATTCATGGGCGACCAAGTCAGGTCAGCCTTCGCGCGTGGTTAAGGCGAAGGCAGCCACTTTGGTGATGCGTCTTTTGGGAGGCAATGTTTTGACAGCCGGCGCTGACAAGTCGGTAAGGTTATGGAATCTTGATCCCGACTGGCTGCTTGAACGGAGGATAGGCAGCGTCAATGATTCCAAGGTGATTGTTGACAGGGTAAACAGCATCGCGTTTAGCCCGGATGGTGACCTCATGGCTAGCGGCAGCGGAGTTCCCTCACGCAGTGGCGCGATCAATGTCTGGCAAGTCAAGGATGGAAAGGAAATCTGCAGGAATACCGATTCACACAGTGATACGGTTTCAGCCATTGCCTTCAGTCCTGACGGGAGTCGTATTGCGACAAGTGCAACAGACCGGTTTGTGAAGGTGTTCAAAACTGCTGATGCCAGCCTTGAACGTGCTTTTGAGGGGCACACCAACCATGTGCTCGACGTCAGTTGGCGGGCGGATGGCCTGGCGCTTGCCAGCGCCGGTGCTGATCACGTGGTAAAGGTCTGGGATTTTGAGGCCGGAACCCAAAAGCAAACCGTCAAGGGGCACAGTAAGGCTGTGTCCTCGGTCGATTTCGTTGGAATCAGCGAGACTCTTCTCACCGGCAGCGGTGACAAATCGGTGCGTCTCTCTAACCAACCCCTGCCTGATGGGGGGACATTCATCCATGTCGCTGAGAGTAGCAGTGACGGATCAATTATAGCCGCAGGCGGTGAGGATAGCCTGTTACGGGTCTGGACGGCTGCCGACAAGAAGCTGCTCTTCAAGTTGCCCTGATCATCATGGTTTGCGGGCTTGATTCCTGTCGGTGCTTGGGCATCATTAAACGGGTCGCCAGAGAGGTGATCGTGCAGAATCCAGAGACAGCGTAAAATTTATTCCCAGAACAGATGATTAGAACAACAGCAATTTCGATTTTTTTCCTTACCGGTTCACTGCTTCACGCGGGATTCGAGATCAAGGAGATGCCAAGCAGGCATATTGACATTCTCAACGACGGCAAGGTCATGGCGCGCGTGATGACGGCACATGATACTGCCAGCAAGGAGAGCCGACATGAAACCTACAAGGTTTACACCCATGTTTTTGATGAAGCCGGAAAGGCTCCCATTACCAAGGGGGCTGGCGGACAATTCACCCACCATCGAGGTATTTTCCTCGGGTGGTCCAAGACGAGATTTGACGGCAAGCAGGTGGACTCATGGCACATGAAGGGCTGTGATCAGGTATACCAGAAGATTATTAAGAAAGAGACAGGAGAGGGCAGTGCAACGCTCACCATCCTAATACACTGGGTTACTGATGACGGGGTTGTGTTTATTGAGGAGGAGCGTACGCAGGTTTTCCGCCGAACAGAAGGAGCGGGAGCTTACCTTCAGGTTGACGTTGACACTTCACTCAAGGCTCCGGCAGCTGAAGTGGAACTTAACGGAGATCCTGAACATGCAGGGTGCCAGTTTCGCCCGAGTAATGAGGTGTCGAAGAACAAGTCGGCCAAGTACGTGTTCCACAAAGACGGGCTGAATCTGAAGAAGGACAAGGATTTACCGTGGGCGGCATTGAGCTTCAATCTTGGGGATAAGGCTTACTTTGCCCAGCACATGAGCCATCCATCGATTCCAAAAGGCAACACATACTCTGCTTACCGCGATTATGGTCGCTTCGGAGCCTACTTCGTGAAGAAGATTCCCAAGGGGGATTCTCTGCAGTTGCGCTACAGTTACCTAGTGGGGGCGGGGGAGATGCCGAAACGTTCCTATTTTTCAGAGCGATATAGAGAGTTCGCCAAGTAGAAGGTGAATTTAAGCGGTGTTGGTGTTGCTGCTACGCTTGGTGAGCAGCGCGGCGACTCCAAAGGCGAGGATTAGTCCGGGGCCGACCCATCCGATCTCTGCACTCAATCCTTTATCGTCCGCCCACTTGGAAATCTTTCCGTAGGATGCCCAGCCGGCGCCGAGGGTGGCCACTAACGTGGCGATGCCCATGAGGATATTCCACCTGACCCGGCTCGCACCCTGCGGTCGGCGGTTACCGAGAAGGGTCTCGGAGTTCATCAGGAGCAGGAAGGTGAAGTAGGCGATCGGCAGCAGGGTGAGGCCGAACACCGAGGTGGGGATCACCAGATAGGCGTTGAGCTTGCCCCAAAGAATGGGTCCAAAGAACCCGATAATGCCGGCAATGAGGCAGCCTATTCGCCTGAGTTTTTCATCATCTGGCCGGTTCAGGGCTTCGCACAGGGCAAAGCCATTGATGAGCATTAGAATGACAATGGTTGAGATGGCCATGGCCAGAACACCAAACCCAAAGACATACTGGGCAATTGCTGCGCCGGTCAGGGGAGCCAGTGAGAGAGCAAGTTCCAATTGGCTTGGGCGAACCTCCATGAGTTGCAGCGTGGCGTGGGCCTTTTTTTGTCCCGGCAGTGCCGTGTATATTGCCTTGAGCTTCTGCTTTAGATCATCGCCTTCAAGTTTCTTGTAAGCGGGTTTCCCGAGTTGTGCTTCCGCTGTCTCAACAAGTGTTTTGCTCTTTGTGTAGTTATAGTTTTCCGGGTTTGCATGGAACTGGGTGGCGGTTGCGATCACAAGGCAGCCGGTGGCAATAACGAAAGGGATGAGCAGGCCGGTGGAGAGATCAAAGATGGCCAGGCCGCGATGCTCTTTGCCCCATTTTCTGCGAAGCATGGAATAGGGGAGGAGGAAAGTCATATTGATGCCGACAGCGGTACCAAAGGCAGTGATAATGGAGTCACGCTGCTTGCTGACAATCTTTTCGGTCCATTCCTTTGCCGGTCCCGCATCCAGTTGATCGATTACAATCTGGAAACTTTCTGCCGGGTTAAAGAGGGCACTGAAATCAGGGATTAGGCCCCCGAGAACAGAGCTCCATTGCAGGTTGGAGCTATCCGCAAATGTCATTCGCAGGATCACGCCGACAAAGGCAAGAACGATGAGGCCGACTAATACTTTGAGCACCCGCTCGAAAAGCAGCACTCCCTTGCTTCCTTTCCCGTAGGAAAAAACAACGAGGGTTGCAATGGCCAGTGCAATGGCGGAGACGGCCAGGATGGGCATGAGGCTGCCCTCGGTGCCGGAATCCGGGAGTTCAGGGAAGAGGTTTTCCGAGATGGCTCCGTAGGCAAGGTTGAACTGGGGAAGGCACCAAACCATATTGGCAAGCATGGTTGCTCCAAGCCAACCCCAGCCAAGGACTGGGGAAACATGCTGGTTGATTGCCTGAAATGGGCGCTGCCCTGTCGAGAGGGTCACATAGGCGATCGCGCTGAGCATGATAATGCCAAGGATCATGGCTACCGGCTGAACCCACATAAAGTTGGTGCCGCCGATGGCACCCAATGACAGTGCGCCGATCAGTGAACCTCCGCCGAGAGTGATGGCGCTTTGCAACCATCCCGGGCCACAGAGCTTGGCGTAGGTCCTGATCTTTGTTCCGCTGCCCTGATCGGCGATTGAGGCGAGCAGTTCACGTTCTTTTTCAACTGCGTTATCTGGGTCTGACATTGGTTAGGGTGCTTGGTTCTATTGAGATGCTAGGGATGATGGTCGATTCTTCGTGGGATAACAAGGCAGATATGATGGATTTGACGCGGGTGGCAACAGCAGGCAAAGATTGAAAGATGCATACATTCCGCCTTTTTCTTTCTGTTTTCGCTCTGGTTGCCTGTTTATCCATGACCTCGGGAGCGGTTGAAAAGCCGAATTTTATTCTGATTAACGTCGATGACCTTGGCTGGACCGACCTGGGATGTTTTGGCAGTAAGTTTTATGAAACTCCTCATATTGACGGTTTGGCAGAGGATGGCATGCGCTTTACCGATGCCTATGCGGCTTGTGCTGTCTGCTCGCCAACCCGGGCTGCGATCATGACCGGGCGCTACCCGGCCCGGCTTGGGGTAACCGACTGGATCCGTGCTCGCTTCCAGGGCGGAAAAATCCCGGAGGACAAGAAAAACCCTTCCCGATGGGTTGGCGGAAAGGGGAACAAGGTGCTTTGCCCTGCAAATGCCCTGTGGATGGAGTCCTCTGAGCTCACTATTGCCGAATTATTGAATTCTGCCGGTTACAGATCCTGCCACATCGGCAAGTGGCACCTTGGCGCTGATGATTGGTATCCGGAGAAGCAGGGTTTTGATGAGAACTACGGCGGTTGTGATTACGGTCAACCGCCCAGCTATCATGACCCTTTCAACAACAAGAGGCTGGAAGGTATTTACGGTCTTCCGGGACGGAAAAAAGGCCAGTATCTCACTGATCGTGAGTCAGATGAGGCTCTTGGTTTCATTGAAAGGAACAAAGATCGGCCATTTTTTCTCTATTTTGCCAATTATGCGGTTCATACACCGATCCAGGCCAAGCAGTCACTGCTGGAAAAATACCAGGAGAAGGCAAAACAGGTAAAGGGCAGGCAGAAGAATGCGGCTTATGCGACCATGGTTGAGAGCGTTGATCAAGCGGTGGGGCGCATTCGTGCCAAGCTTGAAGAACTTAAGATTTCTGGCAATACCGTCATTATATTTACCTCTGATAACGGAGGATTGCTTGGACCCACGGATAATGCACCGTTGCGCTCAGGGAAGGGTAACCCCTATGAGGGGGGGATACGAGTGCCCTTGATTGTGCACTGGCCAGACATTACCAGGGCAGAATCGGTGAGTGCTGTGCCGGTTAGCAGTGTTGACTATTTGCCCACCATTTGCCGGGCAGCTGGCATTAAGCCGCCGGCGGGTGTTGGCATTGACGGGATTGACCTGATGCCTGTAATCAAAGGGGGGGATTCGCTGGGAAGAGAGAACATTTTCTGGCATTTCCCGCATTATCGCGGGCGCATAATGCCCTACAGCATCGTTCGCAGCGGAAGCTGGAAGTTACTGAAGCGTTACGCTGGGAAACCTTACGAGCTCTTTAACCTGGCTGAGGATATCGGCGAAAAGGAGGAGCTTTCCGAAAAGATGCCCGACAAGGTCAAGGAGCTTGATGCCAAGCTGGGTGAATGGCTCAAGGAAACCGGGGCCAAGGTACCCAGGTTGAATCCGGACTATGCCGGCAAGTAGGGAGTTTTCAGCAGCTTCTTCCTCCCTCGTCGTGGGGCTCTGACCTTGCCGGAAGGGGTGGCAGGGAGTCTTCGATGATTCCCCGGGCCCGTGGCCACAGGAGCACAGCCTCGAGGAGCATCCAGGCTTGGAGGGCGAGAGTTGCTAGAGCGACCGATACCAGGAGCCAGTTGGCTTCCGCGCCAGTTGACCCGAGGAAGCCGCCTAGCTGTGATATCAGGGCCCAGGCTGGAATGATCAGCATGAAGACCATCGGCAGGGCGACAAAGACCACCGGTAGCTTTCTCCTCCAGAGCCAGAAGGAGATCACCAGGAAGGCCAGCCCGGCCAGCAGCTGGTTGGTCGCTCCAAAGAGGGGCCACAGGATGAGTCCCCCCTTGCCCGCGCTGCCCCACTCCCAAGTAGCCCCGCCCACCGGCAGAGCCGCCATGGCGCCGGCCAGGACAATAGCGAAAATCGTCGCGCCATGCTTGTTGGACAGGAGATTGGCAGGGACAGCAAGAATACCGGGATTCTCTCCATCTCTCCGGAAAGTGCCCGCCAGCTCCTGGACCACATAGCGCTGCAGCCGACAGGCAGTATCGAGTGTTGTGGCGGCAAAGGAGGCCACCAGCACCCCCATCAGGGCGGTCGCAATCCCCTCGGAAATACCCAGAGCCTTCAGGAAGTTAGCTGAACCGTCAACGAAAGCTGCAACCTTGTCACCGAGTCCCTGGGCAGCACCCCAGCTGGCATAGCGACTGTTCCAGGCTGTCTCACCAAGCAGGGTGGCTCCAGTCTGTTGGTTCTCGATTCCCAGCCCCATGCCCGCGCAGCAGGCCAGGATCACCAGCGTCGCCAGAAAACCCTCGGTGAGCATCGAGCCGTAGCCGACAAACTGGGCATCGGTCTCGCATTTGAGCTGCTTGCTGGAGGTGCCGCTGGAGACAAGGCAGTGGAAGCCGCTTATGGCACCGCAGGCGATGGTGACAAAGAGAAACGGAAAGATCATCGGGGCTCCTTGGGGAGCCAGGTCAATCGCCGGGGCGACCATCTCCAGCGGCGGACGAACCCCGTCCACAGCAGCCCCGCCGAAAATGGCGGCGGCAAAGAGACCGGCGACAACAAGGCCCAGAGCAGTCAGCAATTGATGACTGTTGATGTAATCGCGCGGCTGCAGCAGGACCCAGACCGGCAATACCGAGGCCACGTAGGAATAGAGCAGCAGGAGCACCACCCAGCTCATCACCGGCAGTTCGCTGAGCCAGGTGTTCACATCGCCCAGTATCCCGATTCCACCATAGATTACGCTCAGATACATGCATCCGAGTGCCAGCAGTGAAGGCAGAAGCAGATCGATTCCCTTGCGGTGAAGAGCAAGGCCAATCAGAACCGCGATAGGAATTTCCACCAGGCAGGGAAAGATCGTCTGGGGGTATTGCTGGAAGACCTTTGCAATAACGAGACCAAAGATGGCCAGGACGATGGTCAAGGCCAGGAACAGGATCAAGAGGAATAGCATTCGCACACGGGGGTTCAATACCCGCCCTGCGATATCTCCCACGGTCTGCCCACGGTTGCGAAGGCTCACCACCAGTGCGCCGAAATCGTGAACCGCGCCGATAAGAATCGAGCCCACCAGCACCCAGATCAGGGCCGGCAGCCAGCCCCACATAACCGCGATAGCGGGACCAACAATGGGTCCGGTTCCGGCGATCGAGGTGAAGTGATGGCCGAAAATAATGCTCTTCTTCGTCGGGACATAGTCAATATCATCACGCAGTTCAATGCTCGGAACCGTTGTTTCAGGATCAAGTTTGAAGATCCTGCGGGCAAGAAACTTGCCGTAGGTGTGGTAAGCAATGAGGTAGAGGATGAGTGCTCCTACAGCGATTGCGAGTGTTTGCATCTGGAGAAAACTTCGGTTTCTTAAAGTAAGTTGATTTGGAGGGAGTATTGTCAGTTGTTAGCCCTCTTTCTTTTCTTCATATAGGAAAGTGCCCCATCATGGAACAAATTTTCGTATGTATCCTTCTGATTGCCGTATTCACGGCCTTCGTTAAGGAGTGGTTTCCTCCGGATCTTGTCGCCATGGGGGCTTTTGTGCTGCTGATGATCACCGGAATCCTTCCGGTTGAAAAGGCACTGCTGGTGTTTGCCAATCCTGCTCCGATTATTATCGCTTGTATGTTTATCCTTAGCGCGGCACTGGAACGTACCGGGACGATTGATGCGCTTGGTGGCTGGTTTGAGAAGGTTGCGGGGAAGAAGGAGTTGAGGGTGTTGATGGTATTGATGCTGGTGGTGGCTGTCATGTCTGCATTTGTGAACAATACGCCCGTGGTGGTTGTTTTCTTACCGATTGTGCTGGCTCTTGCCCGGAAGCATAACCTGATCGCCTCACGCCTTCTGATCCCGCTTTCCTATGCGGCTATTGTTGGAGGCACATGCACGATCATAGGAACGTCAACCAACCTGATTGCCGCTGGCATTGCCGAGGAGACCGCTGATCCGCGCCTTCAGCAGTTTGGAATGTTCGAGATGTCGAGGCTGGGACTGATTTTCGTTGGAATTACCTTTGTCTATATGCTGGTGGTGGGAAGGAGATTGCTTCCTGCACGCATGACCTTATCGACCCTTTTCGAAGCAGAGGAGGGAAAGGAATACCTTACTGTTGCGGTAATCAGTGAAGATTCACCGTTGGCCGGAAAGACAATCGCGGAGACACGATTGTCTAAAATTCGTGAGTTTAGAATTATTGAAGTAACTAGGGCCACTGAGAGGCTTGAAATTCCGCTTAATGAGGTGGTGTTCCAGGCAGGAGATCAACTTCTGGTGAAGAGCCGGGTTGAAGGGGTTATTGACGCTGGCGAAACGGTAGGCCTCAAAATTGGTGGAGACAGTGAACTGGGATTGGAAAGTTTACGCACGGATTCAGCAGTCCTAATGGAAGGTATTATTGGGCCGGGATCCTCGTTATTGGGACAATCTTTAAAGGCGCTGAATTTCAGGCAGCGCTTTGGTGTTTTGATCCTAGCTGTTCATCGTCGAGGTGAAAATCTACGTGAGCGTTTTGAGAATGTTAAGTTGGCCTTTGGGGATACCCTTTTAGTCGAGGGGGCGGTAGACCGTATGAATAAGCTTTTTCAGGAAAGGGACTTCATTAACCTTTCCCGGCCAAAGGGGCGACCGGTGCGCCGGTCAAAGGTTCCTTTTGCCATCGGCGCCATTGTGCTTTTTATGGGCTTGGGGGCCCTAAAGGTAGCACCACTGATTGTATTGGCTTTGGCGGCAGCACTGCTAACCATGTTTACGCGTTGTATTGAGCCAGCTGAGGCCTATCAATCTGTTGAGTGGAAAGTGATTTTCATGATTTTCGGGATGCTTGGTATGGGATTGGCCCTAGAGAGCACGGGAGTTGTTAGTTCACTGTCTAATTGGGTGAAGGATGGAGTGGCGGGCGGTTACGGACCGGTTGTGATGATATCAATTATCTATTTGCTTGCAGCGGTATTGACTGAACTGGTCAGCAACAATGCGGTTGCTGCACTGCTGACGCCTGTTGCCATTGGTGTTGCCGGCGCCCTTGGTCCGGAAATTGATCCACGTCCTTTTGTTATCGCCGTAATGTTTGGTGCCAGTGCCAGTTTTTCCACTCCTATAGGATATCAAACGAATACCTATGTATATGGGGCAGGAGGTTACAGATTTAGTGATTTTGCCCGTGTAGGCCTCCCGCTGGCGATTCTCCTATGGGTTGTCGCGAGCCTACTTATCCCGTTGATATGGAAGGTTTAGCGTAGGATTACACATATCCACCTAGGCTTTATTTTGACCGCCGTTTTCAGTTGCGGTGATCGACAATCGGAATTACAGATTCGCTCCCGTTTTCCCGGATGCTTGAGGCCCCTCTGTGCCGGTGACGACAATGCCTAATGAAAACTTGGGTAGATTTAGACGATTTCAACCAGCTATAAAACATGGCCAAGAAAAAGGTAGCCCCTAAGAAAAAGGTAGCCCCTAAGAAAAAGGTAGCCCCTAAGAAAAAGGCAGCGCCTAAGAAAAAGGCAGCGCCTAAGAAAAAGGCAGCCCCTAAGAAAAAGGTAGCCCCTAAGAAAAAGGCAGCGCCTAAGAAGAAGGCAGCGCCTAAGAAGAAGGCAGCGCCTAAGAAGAAGGCAGCGCCTAAGAAAAAGGCAGCGCCTAAGAAAAAGGCAGCGCCTAAGAAAAAGGCAGCGCCTAAGAAAAAGGCAGCGCCTAAGAAAAAGGCAGCGCCTAAGAAAAAGGCAGCACCTAAG
>JAAESJ010000284.1 GCA_024229495.1 Verrucomicrobiaceae bacterium
ATAGGTATTTATTTAGGTGAGCCTTCCATTACGGACCCCCTCAGAAAGGGCTCTCATAGCGCAAATATGGTCAACTTTGACGGTCAAAACCTAAAAAATTGTCAAAAGCGATTGAAGCAATTAATTCTGTTTCAAACCCTATAGCGCTGGATATCCTCAACGTCGTCCGAAGGTTACGTAAGTTGAAAGTGAGGTCCAACCAGAATTATTTCATAGCGCTAAATATCGTCAACACGTACGTAGGCAACCACACTATCACCTCACATTAACCCTCCATAGCGTTCAACATGTCAATTCGGACGTAGAAAATCGCCCTTTTCACACGAGTGCACGACACATGCTGCAAAAGATCCTCAACACGCACGTAGCCAACCGTGCTCTCACCTCACACGAACCCTCCATAGCGCTCAACCCGTCAATTCGGACGTAGAAAACCGCCCTTTTCACACGAGTGCACGACACATGCTGCAAAAGATCCTCAACACGCACGTAGCCAACCGTGCTCTCACCTCACATTAACCCTCCATAGCGC
>JAAESJ010000285.1 GCA_024229495.1 Verrucomicrobiaceae bacterium
ACCGTCTCGGTAACGGGGGCTTGCCTGAGATCCTGCGGATCATCTGGCCCAAGTCATACATTCCCAGCAGGAGAGGGTTCATGCCGCCCGGGTCAATCGTGATGTGACTTTGCTCACGCATGTGTTGAGTTTTTTCTCGGTACTTGTGGCGTCCTGGACACTGTGCCCTTCGACGATGAGGTGATAAAAGAGCTGCCGCGCGCGTTCCTTCCGCGCCCCCCTGAGCTTGCCCAATGCCCTTGAGCACTCACTGAAGCCCTCGTGCCCATACATCGGGTGGGTGATGTCCTTGGTGCCCCTCCACTTGGCGCTGCCGCTCACGTTGAGGATCGGCTGGGCGACCTTGGACAGCGCCGCGAGTCCCTCGGTGCCAAGTTCCACGTGCCCCTCGAGCGCGGCCGGATACAGGGCAAGGGCCAGGATCGCCGCCTCGTCAGGGTCCATGATCGCCAGCAGCCGCTTGATGCCGACGCTGGCGGTGTCCGGGTCCGGCGCACCGGCCAGGATGGTGGCGACCCTGCGCTCGACCT
>JAAESJ010000286.1 GCA_024229495.1 Verrucomicrobiaceae bacterium
AAAATGATTGGTCGCCGTACACTTGCTAAATATCTTGATCGTGTTGTGGATACAATTCTGAATCCCTCCGATAAAAAACCACCAGCAAGGTACGGCAACCCAGTCGTAGTTTACATCGTCACGCAAATCGTGGTGATGATCATTAAAAAGATCTTGGAGGATCGTGGCATCTTAGCCAAATTCCAAACAAAGATCGAATCCGGAGAGATATAATGGAGATCAATGTAGCAGCTTGGGTTGTTGGGGGCGTTGGGTTGCTTGTGTTGTTCGGTCCAATGGCATACCGAGCCATCCGTATGGCGATGCCTGCCAAAAAACCGAAAAAACTAACCCTAGACCAGCTCGTAAATGAATTCCTCGACCGGCATGCTGATGCCATTCGCCTGCACGTGGCCACGAGAATAGACAGAGAGCTGAACGATTATCTGAAAGGCCTAGAAGATGGAGAAGAACACAACCGTCATCAGCGTTAGAGATTTTTTTCGTATCCTGTTTGGTGGCGGCCTCATGACTGTGGGCCTGTTTTTGTCCGGGGCCTTTGGAGGCCGCAGACCCACTCGCCCTGCCATGACGCCCCCAACCACAGAGCTTCGCGCTGGCATGGAGTCCTTCCGAGTACACTTAGGCAAATCTGAGGAACTGATTGGCCTGTTTGGCTCGATCGCTCTCGAGGTAGCAGAAGTCAAAGAGTTAAATACGGCAGGCCTAGTAAGGAACGTAAACCTTCACACCTGCAACAGACTCATGACAATCACGGGGCGCGGCCGAATAGATGGACTCGGCGAGCAGGTGGACACTTTCGTTATGGGAGCCTTCCCTGGCCCAGTCGCCAAGGAAACTTTGGTTGACTCTGGCATCCGATCGCGACTCGTCGAACGGTATAACGCACTAGAATGGTTGGTACAAAATGAAGCGTGAATATGATCAAGGGCTCGTGGGTGTCTGGCAGGATCCGAAGAGCAAAGAGGAATACCTTGGCACTCTGGAGCACCAATCGTACGAAGAGGTGTGTGATGACTTGGACATCTGGTCAGCACCTAAAGGTGCCTTGTATCTGCCATACCTCCAGGTTATGTATTGTGAGGCTAGGAGGCAGGGATTACGGCATAACAGCCTAGGGGAGCTATCTGACGACACCCGCTGCATGGTCTGGCATCGCGAGCCGCAGACAGTAGGTGATTGTGTTAGCCATTGGTGCAGGGCTGCCTCTGATCTGACTCGAGCCTCAGACATCAATATCCACCGGGACTTTGAGCGATGGATAACGACCACGGCTACTGAGACAATTTACGGGCATCGCAACCATGCGGGCCACGGTGCCAGTTGCTACAGGCTCATGAAGTGGATTACTGAGGACGGCGGCATGATGCTTCGCCAAAATTACCCTGCTCTAAACCTAGACCTCAGCAAGTATGATGCTCAGATTGGAACCCGTTGGGGCAGGTCTGGCGTGCCCGCTAAGATTGTCGAGGTGGCTAAGCAGCACCAGATCCTAAAAGCTTTGCCAGTCAACACTCGTGAAGGAATGAGGCAGGCCTACCGCAATGGTCTGGCAGTGGGTGGGTGTTCCTACATAAGCTACAGTCGGACACGCGACGAGTTTGGTGTGTCCAACGTGACAAACCAAGGCTGGGCTCACGCAATGCAGGGTATCGGATACGACGATCGCGAGAGCACGATCAAAGTCTACGGGCAACCTCTGGTTCTCGAGGTCAACTCGTGGGGCAGGTGGAACTCCGGAGGTCGCAAGATCAGAGGAACTGAGCTATCTATTCCGCATGGGTCCTGCTGGATCCGAGAATCAGATTATGTGTCTCGCAAGGTTGAGCGAGGCGAATGCTTTGCTTTTTCCGGGGCTGCTGGTTGGCGGGCAATCCCAATTGATAACTTTGGATTTAGGGGACTAGGATGAAAGAAGCACAAAATTTTACACGGTTTATGGTAGCCATGGTTGTCGGATCGCTAGTTGTGCGACTGGCATTAGTGGCGTTTTTCGCAGGATGAATAGTATGGGCGAATCACTACAGAAGTTGCTGGGATGGCTTGACCCAGTAAAGGCATGGCGGCCGAGAGTTGCTGCGATGATGGGCACTGTGCTGGCTATGGGTGTTGCGTCTGCGGGGCCGGATGTCAGTGGCGGTATTTGCGACAACTGCAACGGGACTGGCATCGTAGGTGACGGCACGATCGAGCTAGAGTGTATTGTGTGCGGCGGGGACGGGAAAATTGATCCGGTTGATATTGAAGCTTTGGAAGGAGCTTCGAAACTCACGACCAAAACCTTAACTAAGAGAGAGAAAAAATGAGAGAGATTGTCTTGACTATGGTGAAAATTAATTGGAAGACTACCGGGGCTGCCATCGGCATGCTGCTAACAGCCCTGGCCCCTGTTGTTACGGCGCTCACTGATGGAGACCCCTCCACCCATGCTAACTGGGAGATCGCAGTACCTGCCGTTATGGCAGCTATCGGACTGCTATTTGCGAAGGATGGTGTTTCGCTCGTGAGCAAGAAGTAAAAATCTTCAATTCTGAGTCTAGCCTGGGGTGGCATGAGCTGCCCTAGGCTTTTTCTATTTACCGACTGAAAATTTTTAATACCGGCTTATGGTGAAAAAGGCGAAAATTTTTAATACCGGTTTATGGCGAAAAAAGGCGAAAATTTTTAATACCGGTTTATGCTGGAAAACCCGCATTCAGGATGCCCCCGCTCTCGGGGGGGTGACCCCCTCTCCCGGGGGGGTGACCCCCTCTCCAGGGGGGTGCCCTGCCCTGCCGCCACGGGCCGCCACGGGCCGCCACGGGCCGCCTTGGCCCTCATCGGGCCGCCTTGGCCCTCATCGGGCCGCCACGGGCCGCCACGGGCCGCCACGGGCCGGCCCGGACCTCCTTGGCCCCCATCGGCCCGCCTTGGCCCCCCTCGGCCCGCCCCGGGCCGCCCCGGGCCGCCACGGGCCGCCCTGGCCC
>JAAESJ010000287.1 GCA_024229495.1 Verrucomicrobiaceae bacterium
AAAGCGGTAGGTGCTTCAACCGACATGACCACGGTGCTCAACGGGTTGCCGGAGAGGGATATCGTTCTCAAGGTCAGGAGCAGGGCAGAGGAGAAGGCAGAGGAGAAGGCAGAGGAGAAGGCAGAGGAGAAGGCAGAGGAGAAGGCAGAGGAGAAGGCAGAGGAGAAGGCTGAGGAGAAGGCTGAGGAGAAGGCTGAGGAGAAGGCTGAGGAGAAGGCTGAGGAGAAGGCTGAGGAGAAGGCTGAGGAGAAGGCTAGGGTGCGTGAGGTGGTGCTCAGGCCCATCAGTTATGTTTCGGCAAGGACAATGCTGGCGACGGATGTCCTTGAGGATACACGCAACCAGGTGAATGAACTTTCCGGTGGCAAGCTTGGCTATGTGAGCGTGGCCCGCATGATGTGGAATGAGTTCCAGAAGTTTGAGCGGGAAATCTACGCACAGGGAGTGGGCAAGGACGGCTTGATTATTGATGTGCGAAATAATGGCGGGGGGTTCACAGCGGATCACTTATTGACCGTTTTAATTGCACCAGATCATGCGCAGACCGTCCCCCGGGGTGGTGGTCCGGGTTACCCCGGGGATCGCAGGGTGTATGCTAGCTGGGACAAGCCCATCGTGGTTTTGTGCAACCAGAACAGCTTCAGTAATGCGGAAATATTCAGTCACGCGATCAAGAATCTTGGGAGAGGCAAACTCGTTGGCGTGCCGACAGCAGGAGGGGTGATTTCCACCGGCTCAAAGTCGATCATGGATGTCGGTTCCATTCGCATGCCCTTCAGGGGGTGGTTCCTGCCTAATGGAGAAGACATGGAGCGCAACGGGGCGGTTCCGCACCATGTGGTATGGCCCCTTCCCGGTGAGCTTTCCGCAGGCAATGATCGTCAACTGGAGAAGGCGGTGGAGGTGCTTCTGACTGATGTCGAGGCTGACAAGAAGCGCGCCAAGGTAAAGTTCAAGCCTGCCAGTGCGCGATAGGGCGCAAATCATGCGCCTTGCTGTATTTGTGAGGGCTGTGGGGGCGTCCCTTTTTGCGGTTTATTAAGATGGCGGAGGGGGTGGGATTCGAACCCACGAGACCTTTCGGCCTGCTGGTTTTCAAGACCAGTGCATTCAACCGCTCTGCCACCCCTCCGTGAAAAAGTGAGCACCTTGAGCGATGCAACCTATGCACCATTATTGGAACGGGCTCAAATTGAAATAC
>JAAESJ010000288.1 GCA_024229495.1 Verrucomicrobiaceae bacterium
GGACAGCCAAAACGCAGTTTTTAAAGGTTACGAAAAACACAACGGGAGCTCAGCGACCATGATGTGGAGCTTTCCACTCTCGGGCAATACTCTCTTCGCTCGTGCCCGCATCACTTCATTACGCAGATAACACACTTCATATCCCCCGGAAAAAATCCAAGCCGTAATGAAGAACCATCTGACAATCCTAGCCACAAGCTTGCCGTTCATTACACTTGCCAGCGACCTCAAGCCTGGAACCAACCTGGTGAAACTCAATCATGACGGACATCCCAGGGAAATTCTCGTGCGATTACCTGATAATCATGAATCGACCAAAAAATACCCCGTAGTCTTCGGGTTCCATGGAGCAGGAGGGCCAAAGGAGGGATATCATCGATTGCTAGAGAGACTGGTTAGGCAACATGCTTTCATAAGCGTAAGCCCTCAGGGCATCAGCAATAAACGTGGCATCACAGGTTGGAACGGCTTCTCCGGACACCGGATAAGTAATACTGATGACGTGGGCATGGTCCGCAAATGCATAGATTACCTGGATAAAACCACCTCAATCGACAAGTCCAGGCTCTTTGCGACCGGCGGATCCAGTGGCGCAATTTTCTGCTTTCGCCTTGCGATGGAGACAGACTTGTTTGCTGCAATCGCCCCCATGCGCGGGACAATGATCAACAGGCCACCTCCCCCCAAGAGCGCCCCCACATCTCCATCCTTCTAGTATGCGGGGCGGATGATCCGCTCTTTAAAGGCGGGGAACAGGCACCCGGGGAAGTATTCCACTCAGCTCATGACTCCATGATCGCATGGGCCAGAAATCACGGTAATCATAAGATCGTGAGATCACATGCCCAGTCAGGAGGAGTAGCCCTGACGCACTTTTCCCCTGAGAACTCCGACTACGAGTTGCTGCTTTACGCCGTCGGCGGAACCGGTCATCGCCTTGGACGCAAGCACATGACAAAGGCCATCGACTACATGGGCGAATTCTTTTTGCGCCACCCGAAAAAGCGCGCCGCAGAAAAGCCCAACACTCAAGTCCACCGGAAATAATACTCTTACTCTTTTTTACTGTGTAGCGCGCAAACGCCATGGTGAGCCAACAATCCGGTCACAGCAGCAAAGCATGCTGCCGAGGCATCTAATCGCCCCCGGGATTGCGCCACCTGAACACTCCCATGACCTGTAGCGCAATGATTCCCGCTGAGCAGGCTAGCACCCTCGGCCAAAACTCCCAATGCCACCAGTAGGAAGCCACAAGCAGGAAAGCGGAGGCTCCAAGGACCATTAACACCCATGATTTCCAGTTCATAGTATGAGATTGGGCGGGCAAATCTCCGATCGGCAAAGGTACGCTTTTCCTGAAGCCTCACCTTTATGACACGACCACCGAAATAAGCTCATTTCAATCCTGCTTAATTGTCGCCATCGTCGACGGGACCCTCAATGTTTCTTGCTCGACCTGAAAGCTTCTTGATCAGGTCAGAAACAATATCACGAATCGCTCCGACAAATCCGCAGAACACCCAAAGGGAAAGAAGCGCAGCTACGCTCAGGCCCAGAATGCCGAGAGTATTGCCAGTTGAACTAAACGGCTCCTCAAAGAGCTCTTTTATTGCATCCCACACAAAGACAAAAATCACCTATTCCAAACGGCATTAAAAGAAAAAAATGAGAGGGCCGTGGTTAGCCCGCCAGAGTCATGCCCTTAATCATCCATACCTCCATCACCAGACTCGCCCTCACCCGGACATTGCATTTCATCACCTCGTTGCTCCTTATTGGCAGCTGAAGACATTTTGCCAACCAGATAAAGAACCCCAAAGAGAAGAATCGCGGGAACTGCAATAATCATTACAATCCAAAACACGCCCCTCCCAATACCATTATCAACCAAGGGCTGCACAAGAGCAAAAAAACCTTCTTCCATTCTCCAGATTCTAGCAAGCCTGACTCAGGGGCAACATCACGTCACCTAACAGCAATAATTCTTGCCAAGAAAGCATAATTGTCATGCCTTGAGATTTATCATTGCCTACATCCAACTGTTGTTGGACTATTTTCTATGGATACCAATCCTGACTTCAGCGACCAGGCATCACTTGATGCCGTTCTCAATCAGGCCGTTGAAATCCACAGCCTTCAAAAGCGCGGAGATCAAGAGCAAGGGTTGGTTTTCTTGCCAAATAAGATCTCTCCCTTCACCGGCTGGAGTCAAGAGTCGCACCGCAACGGTCAAGTCTCTGATCTCATCCAGTATCTGGACGGCAAACAGGATGGAATTTCCGCCGAATGGTATGAAAACGGACAAATATACAAAAGGGCCTTCTACTACAAAGATCAACGGCATGGCCCCTTTGAGGAATGGCATCCAAATGGCCACATCGCCCGAAGAGGCAACTTCACCAACGATAGGAAGGATGGGGCTTACGAAGCCTGGTATGAGAACGGCAACAAACAGGAAATCCACACTTTCAAGAACGGTAACACAGAAGGCTCCTGCGAAGACTGGCACGAGAACGGGCAACAGGCACTGAGATACACCATGCACAACGGCCATGCCGAAGGCTTAAGCGAATCCTGGTACGAGGATGGCCAAAGATGGAAAACCATCAACTACATGAATGGCCAATATCATGGCCTCTATGAATCATGGCACTCTAATGGCAACAAAAGATCCAGATACAATTGCAAAAACGGCGAGATCGACGGGATTTTTGAAGACTGGCACCCAAACGGAAACAGGTGGAAAAAAGCATGCTATAAGACCGGCCAATATCACGGATTGTTTGAAGAGTGGAGCTTGGACGGAAAAAGACGATCAAGGAGCAATTACCTCGCAGGATTAAAGCACGGCCTTTGTGAGGCGTGGCACTCCACAGGTGAATTATCCTGGAAGTGCAGCTATAAAGAAGGTAGAGAACACGGTCCATGGGAACGCTGGGGTGAAGATGGAACCCACAGCCTGGAATATTGGCAGAATGGTCAGCCAACCGACTGATCCCGCTAAGCTGCAAAAATGCAGCTACGGGAACATAGGGCTGCCCCATTTTAGAAAGAAGTGGCTCGGGACGGAATCGAACCGCCGACACAAGGATTTTCAATCCTCTGCTCTACCAACTGAGCTACCGAGCCTTAATCCGATGGGTCGTGAGATTACGTCCATTAGGAGTCCCTGACAAGTGGGAAATAGCACTCATAACAGGTTACATCGCAGAGGCATAAAGGCGCACAAAGTCCTCACTCTCAACTTTTCTCGGATTAAAACCGGCCGTCCATTGACGGCTAGCCTCATTCGCTAATTTCTGAATCAGATCCCCATCTATACTGTAGCCGGAAATTCCAGCCGACATTCCCACCATTGCCATTAAATCACTGACACGCTCTGAAAGATTTCCCGTATAGAGCTCCTTGTAGATCTCCCGGATCCGATCATCCTTACTGTTGAATTCAATCACATGTGGCATCATCACACCAACTGCCTGCCCATGGACAATTCCAAAATGGGCCGTTAAAGGATTAGCCGCAGCGTGAGCCGCCCCTAACATGCTGTTCTCAATGGCAACACCGGCGTAGGCAGCTCCCAATTGCACCATCGCCCGCGATCGAACACATTCAGGATTCTTGATGACAGCCTCAAACCCTTCATTGAGCAAAGAAAAGGAAAGCCTTGAATACGCCATGCTCACTTCTGAACGGGATTTTGTCACGGCGCTTTCAATGGCATGTGTAAGCGCATCGATCCCGGTATGAGCAGTAACACTAGCAGGTTGAGTCAGGGTTAATTCCGGGTCGAGGATGGCGACCTTTGCAGCTGCCTTCCTGTCACCACAGGCCATTTTCATATGCGTCTTTGCATCCGCAATGAGTGCAAAGCTCTGGCACTCGCTACCTGTCCCGGCTGTGGTCGGAATCGCAATCAGGGGCAGCATCTCCTTGGTCGCCTTCCCGCTGCCCCAGTAATCCTTCATTTCACCACCATTAGTAAGAATAAAGTTGCAACCCTTTGCCGTATCCATACTTGACCCTCCGCCCAAGCCAATCAGGATGTCGATCCTCTCATCACTTGCAACTTCAACACACCGCGCAACATCTTCGGTAGTGGGATTCTCATTCACCTCAATAAAAAGCGAAACCTCAAGCCCGGCGCACTTCAATGAAGACATCACCCACTCAGCATGACCCGCGCCCGCTATTCCAGGATCGGTAACAATAAGCGCTCTGCTCCCGCCAATCTCGCGGGCTATCTCTCCTACCCTTGAAACCACACCATTCCCAAAGACCACGCTCGTTCCCGCGGCATGGGAAAATTCTATTATGTCATCCTCTGCGCCTAGTCCTTCACAAAGCGTTCCGGCTGAGATATTATCCGACAATGACATTCCAAATAAATTGGCCTGGCTAAAGAAATCCTGATCAGGCGACCTGGATTGACCTCCTGCGGTAAAGGAATTCAAAGAGGTTACCCTCGTGCGGTTGATCCCACTCAATGTGATTGGTTGCCATGGCTCCTATGTTCAACCGCTCTATGTGATCAGCTTCCACCAAACTCGCTATCCACTCCGTGTCACTGCTAATGGCCGCGACGGCCAAGGAATTCCCAATGGCTCCAAGCATCTGGCATTGAGGCATCTCAATGACGCTGGCGTAGGGAAATAAGAACTCCGTGTTACCCAGAGGATGCTCAATGGATTCGCACCGGGTAATCGTTGGTAACATGTAGTGCATTGAATCACGTTGCACATAGCGTTTCGCGCCCCCTCTCTTCTCAAGGCTGATATCCCGCACTCCAGCCTCGTCCAATCCATCCTCAATCGCGCCATTAATCCACTCAGCCATTTTTGGATTGGCAAATCCAGAAAGCGTCGCCTCAGGATCATCCTGTGCACGCGCAGTCATTGGCAATAATGCATCAGCCAGCGCATCAGCAATCTCATCCGCATGCCTGGGTACTACGACACAGCTTGCATTAATACATGAGCGCCCTGAATTAGCGCTAACCGAGCTAACGATCAGGTCCAAGTGCGCTCGCCAGTTATCAATCTCATCCTCACCAAGAAGTATCTTCGAGCGGCCGGCCCCATGCACCTCGATAGTTGGATCATTCTGATATTGACTGACGGTATCATCACCACCGAAGAGCATCACCCGACCACAACGCCTTATGATTGCGGCACTGCCATCATGACCTGCCGGATAAAAACTGAAGGCTTCAGCAGGCGCTCCCGCCTTGATGAAGGCCTGAATGACTCGCCATGGAGTCCAAGGCTCCTCTCGCCCCGGCTTTAATACCACTGGAGTCTTCATCGCAAGGGACGGTATCCAGAGAGCATTCACGGCAGGACTATTGGATGGCAGAATCACGCCAAGGCAGTCCGTTGTGGGAACAAATGACAACCGCACACCATCCTGAACGCAATGACCTCCATCAAGGACCTCCGGAGACAAACCTCTTGATAGGCCCTTGAAAATTGTCGGTACTTGAGCGAACACACCGTGAAGGCGCTTCATGTTCATGCGAATAAGAGCATGAGGAAGACCACTGGTTGCAGCGAGCGACTGAAGGTAATCCTCGGGAGACTGCATCTGACCCTCATCCCCAACCGGAAGATCGTCTTTAAGGAAAATCTCCCCGGCAGCAAGCGTAATATCCAGCAATTCATTCGCTGTAAATTTCTGCAACGCCTCCCGTCCAGACTGAAAATCAAGCAAATCACGACGGATTAATCCTGAATTCGCCATGGTGATCCTGGCGACTTCTTCTTCTCCACCTACAGTCACGATTGACTGCACATCCAGACTGCGATAAATCGAACCGCTCCGAAGCAATGGGATTGTGGGTATCATGACAACCTGAGAACGCTTGAAAAGCCTTTAATAGACACCCTCCACGACCTTTTTTTCCATAGCCCCAAAAGGGCGCACATCGCCAACGCCATCCCAGGGATAATCCTCAATAGGCTCTCTGCGAATGGCCTCGTCACGTTCAAGGAAACGGGGCATGAAAAACTCCTTGGTTAACGTCGTTAACTCAACCCTCCCAAATTCCCCATAAGGCATCGTTACGGCGGTATCCTTTGGGTCGACAACGCGTAAGACAGCGCGTGGCTGCGGCGCATAATAGGTAACGCTGTATGTCTCATCAAGAGGCCGGCTTGCCGCCAATCCCATCAAGGTATTTCCATAGGTTGGCACGAGTCGCGTGTTGCCCTCCAGCACCTCCTCAACCCAAAATCGCACCGCCTGTGGGGTCATTGTCGTTCCACCACAAAAAACCCCGCGGATTCCTGCACCAGGAATGGAGATTCTCTCGCCGATCCCCTCCAGGAGCTTCGGGGTAGTAAACATACATCCGATATCCCTGTGCTTCATGATTTCAACCGCCTGGTCAATAACATGCCTCTGGTAGCGCTCAACCTCGTCAATCTGCTTGCGGACAATGAGCTTCTTTACCCACCGTGGGTCCAAGTCAATATGATAACAGCTACCCCCACGAAATTGAGCAAGGTGCTCCACCGCCAACCGCAAACGACGAGGCCCGGTGGGACCTACCATTATCCAGTTTGCCCCCATCGGAAAATGCTCTTCGGAAAGGGTGGCGGAGAACATTTCATAGTCATGCTTGTAGTCATCCCAACCTACACGCTGCTTCGGCAACCCCGTGGTTCCACCGGTTTCAAAAACGTTGAATGGTCTTCCTTGCATGCCCTTCGGCACGAAACGCTCATTCTTCTCGTCACGAAGCCACTCATCCTGGAAATGATCGAATCGATGAATGTCATCAAAGGACTTAATCTCCTGCCTTGGATCCCATCCGGATTTGCTCTTCCAGTCAAGCCAGAAGGGACATCCGGTTGCCTCGGAGAAATGCCAATCCAGGATCTCTGCGAGACGTTTATCAAGTTGCGAGCGAGCTTCGTCAGCAGTCATTAAATAAGCAAAGGAACGGTGTTACCATACTAGGAAATACAGAAGGGGCACGCGATGCTGGGACTCTACAGGTCAGGAAAAAATTTGTTCACAGTTTCCGCTGATGGCTTTGCCGAAGCGAGGGAGACCGCAATCATGGCTAGCGCACCGGCTCCGAAGCTGAACGCCACCGGCATAACGCCATTCAAAACCGTGTATTCCCCACCCCATCCGGACAGGGAGAAGAAATAAAGCCAGACCCCCATCGCCGCGATCACGGAGGAAAACGCACCCGCCTTTGTAGCGCCCTTCCAGTATAGAGCCGCAAAAACCAGCGGAGTCAGACTCGCAAATCCCGAGAAGCTCCAAACCGCGAGGTCAAATATGTTCTGAGGATTCAGTATGGAAAGAACATAGGTTAACAAAACAATACATATCACAAACCCCCGAGCTATTACAATAACCTGCTTATCGGAATAATGCCCCTTGGGTTTACCATGCAACACAATGTCATTGGTAAACATCGTTCCAAGGCACAGGAACTGGGAATCAAGGGAAGACATAATAGCTGCGAGGATCCCCGCTGTGACCAACCCAACAATCACAGGGTCAGCGATCAGAAATTTAACCATCAAACTTAAAACTGCTCCCGTATCTTGGTTTGGGAGACCCGTGAAAGCTTTGTTTTTTGGTCCAAGCCCCTCGATTCCTCCCGCAAATGCCGCGGTTGCCCACAAGCCCACTAACACGCACGGCACCCAAACAATCATGATGCACAAAGGATGAGCAATAACTGTCAGTCGGAAACTTTTGGCGCTGCGCGCCGTCAACCAGTGCTGAAACAAATGCGGAAACATTCCGACACTCAACGGAATCAGCATATAGGTGAGGAACATCAGTGGAGGCACGCCAATATGCCGCGTGAAAGGACCATTCTTTCCAGTAAGCTCAAGCTCGCTCGGGTCACGAACAAGATGTGCCGGATTCGCGTTTTTTATGGCCTCACTTAATCCACCGAGCTTCTGGCTAATAAAGTAAAACGCCAATAAGCCCATGCACATGAAAACAATTGTCTGAAAAGTGTTGGCCCAAGCTGCAGCGCGCGATCCTCCGCTGAAAACATACGCTAAGACAACTCCACAGATAACAAGACCGGTGAGCCATGACGGGACTGACCCTATCCACGCAGGATCACCGGTAAAGGTTTCGGGAAACATTCCTTTGGTGACTCCGCGGATAGTCTTGCCCGCGCCAAGTATGCCGATCAGCAGATATGGTATGACAAGAGCAACGAGAATAGGAAACAACAGGTATCCAAAGCCACGTGATTCAAAACGATCCCGGAAAAATTGGATTTGGGTTACATAGCCGTATTTTTTTCCGAAGGACCAGAGCTTAATGCCAATGAGGAAGAAACAGGCGGCATGTATAAGTCCTGAGGAGGATGCCATCAGGCCATAGGTGCCAACGCCCCGCTCAAAGGCTTTTCCTGTGGAACCGACAAGAGCAAAAGCAGTCATCGTCGTGCCAAAAACGGACATCAGAAGCATGAACGGCCCGATACTGCGACTGGCTACAAAATAGTCTGTACTGGTGCCGCGAAAAAGCCTTGTGCTAAACAGCGCAAGGGCCAAAAGCAACCCAAGGTAGATTGCAATGATAACAAGCGGAGTCGTCGATGTGGCAATCACAGGCATCATCATTCGCCGTTTATCCTTTCATTATCTTCATCCTGCTCCGCCCATTCCACCAGCTTTGTCGGCCACGCATACTTGATGGCAAACAGCCAAAGGACTACCGCCGCAAGGGAAAAGCAGGCGTGATAGAAAAGGCCAATCGGCATAAATCCAAAAACCAGCGAGGGGTCATCCCAGTTCCAAAAATCCTGATGCAATATCCCAAGAAGGATAGCTAGACCTACAATAATACCTTTCGCCGACATCCTTAAATTTGCTTCAGTGAGGAAACCCCCGTGTTCAATTACTTGGCCGCAGTCTTCGCCCCCTGCTTGAATGCATAGAGATTGGTCTGACTGGCAATATACAACACCCCGTTTGCCACAATGGGGCTTGCGTATACCGGTGCAGCAAACTCAATAAGACCAACCTCCTCAAGTTTTCTGCCATGCTTGAGAATAACAACCTCGCCGTCCTCGTTGCCGATAAACACCTTGCCATCGACAACAAGCGTCGACCCCCAAATATGACTCTTTGTATCAAACATCCAAACCTTCTTCCCGCTCTTGAAATCAACACAATGCACACGCCCCCGGTAATCAGCGGCATACACCAGTCCGTCTGCAATGGAAGCCGTCGATATCCCTCGCTCAATTTCCGTATAGTCCCAGTCAACCTTGCCGGTCTTTGCATCTACGCACATCATGCGTCCAACGCCCTCACCGTGCTCGGGATCCTGACCAAGAAGGGCAATCACCTTGCCTTCATGATAAACCGGCGATGAGATGTATTCACTTGGCCCCTCAAAAGAGGCGTATTTAATCTTTTTACCATCCTTGTCGTGACGGTATTCAGGAAGATTGCCGTCAACCCTCCAGTTTTCCGGCAATACCAGAAAACCCTCGTCATCTTCCTTGGCCTTTGGGCTGAAGCTGTAGAGAACCCCATCTCCGGCACCGAAGAAAATGGCCTCCTTGCCGGCCACGGTGGCAATCATCGGGCTAGACCAGTTGCAATGCATCACGCGCTCACCAATCTTTGAAGCCTCCTCACCCACCAGTTCGCCGGTTGCTGGATCAAGAAGGATAAGGCACGGAGCCTGCGGAGCAGGAATATTCAGGTGTGACCAATCAACCCCGTTGGATGTTGTCACGGCAAGCTTCCCATCGACCATAGCAGGTGATGAGCTTGCGATATTATGGGGGAAAACACCGAGCTCTTCCCGCATGTCGTAGACCCATATGACATCCCCGTCCTTCTTCCCGGGCTCAACGACTTTACCGCCCGTGGCCATGAATTTCGCCTCGTCTTTAAAAGGACCATCGTTGCCGTTACTCATCCCCTCCATGTCAATGCACACCACCTTGCAGCGGTTTGAAATAAAATACGCTCGCCCCTTGTGAATGAGAGGTGAGGAACAAACCCCTAGGTATTCCCAGTCTGAAACCTTACCAGCTCCAAGCTTGGGGATAACCAACTGCCAGAGAAAACTGCCATCCTTCTCATCAAAGCACATGACAATGCCGCGGTCCCCTTGATGCTTGGCATCCCTTGGGGATTCATTGTTGGTGCCGATCAGAACCTTTCCTTCGCCAACGGTGGGCGTGCCGTAACTCTGTGAACCAATCTTGGCCACCCATTTCACATTCTTGGTAGTGGCAAGGTCAATTTGCTCCGTCCCCTTCTTCTTTTTCCCAGGATCCATCTCCGAGGGAATCCCTTTCGCCACCGAAGCCATGTTGTTATGGGGTGTTCCACCCCACTTGGGCCAATCGGCACCATGACCGACAATGGCTGTTAGCGTTAAGGTAAAAATTGCTGCTATGTATCTCATTTTTAGTTACTTGCTGGGACTGATTGATATATTATCGACATAAACCGGCTTTTGGCTCTGCGGGGAAAACCCAAACAATCCAGGCGCCCCCTGCGTGTGCCCCTTAGGATGAGCAACCTCAATCGTCCATGCCCCAGGCTCATCTTCACCTCTTGGCCAGACCTTAGCGCGAACCGTTGCCGTGGCTTCTTCATCAATATCAACTCGGCATTTCAGGGTATACCATTGCTTGTATTTGACCGAGAAAGGAACTGCCACCTTAAGTCGCTCCTGGTTGGAATTTACCTCTAGCTGATTGGCATTTCCCTTGAGGACAATCAAATACCGCTGATTGACCAACCCTACATCGGATTTAATCCTTCGGTTACCATCAGTCATCACGTCTGCCTGCATGGTGTAGTTCTTCAGGTCAGGGTGACCAATGAAGGTCATTGCCCGCTGAAAAAGCACCCTGTCAAGGGTCTTGCGCAGCGCCTTGGTGCCGCCCACCTCACGCACCTCCCACTTGAGCCTTGCCCCAATCCACGGCAACGGCGGATAGGCAAATTTCTCACCGGCATCAATTTTCGAATCGACCACCGTCTTGTAGGCTTCAAAATCCTCTGCGAAAGGAATCGCGGAAAGCACCCTTCCCCTGAATATGCCACCAACCTTGCCATCACTTCCCTTCCATGCCCCTGCCGAGGCCTTGGCTTTTCCGCCTGCGCTCACCGTGTTCATCGAGAAGCCGGCATCCATCTCCGCCTTCACTTTCGCTGCCGGAGGAATGAACTTGGCAAAATCAGCAGAGTCACTAACACCAACAACATGCCCGGAAGCATCAAGCTGCTCAAATTTCAACCGCCTGCTTTGCCCGGGCTGCAGCAGAACATCAGCCGGTATCGCCCTTAGCTCAGTCGCCTTGCCAGGCTCACCGGCTTCATGCGCCGGCCACTGCGGACAAGTGATGCCACTCTGCTTGAACTTCCAGCAATACAATTGACGGGTGGTGTGCAGGTAGAGATGACCGTTCCAGATCGCAGGCGAACCAATCAGATTGCCGTCAAATTCAAGCGTATGCAGAATCTTTGCCCCCTTATCAGAGGGTTCAATAATATAAAACTTCCCACTAAAAATAGGCACAAAGAGCTTCCCGTCACAAAAAAGAGGCGAGGCGTGAAGATTGTCATTACCAAGCTTCTCATGCCAAAGAATTTCCCCGTTCTTGGCATTAATGCAGTTGAGCTCCCCCACCTTGGAAACCTGATAGATCCGGTCGTTGACGATAACTGGAGAACTGGTGAAGGAGACCGTTGGATTGCGCCAAGCCTCTGTCGCAGGAGGCAACACTGCCTGCGGAGCCGAAAAGTCTATTTTCCCGGGCATCTTTACTGCCACCATCCTGCCTTCCTCGGTCGTGTCGATATTCTCCTTGCCATGGGGGCAAATTACCGTGTCCCCATAAATAACAGGGCTGGAATTAACTCCTCCGAAACTCATGTGAAATCGCCAAAGCGGCTTTCCGTTCAAAGCATTTACACAAACAAGATTACCATCACCGGTGCCCGCATAGAAAACTCGGGTGCCATACCTCGATTCCACAACAGGAGTAGAGAATGAACTGTCTTTAGGCGCAATGCCGGGCTCGCTGACCCATACAATTTCGCCACTCCGCTTGTCAAAGGCATAAAACCTGTCCCGGGCAGGCCCCTGCTTCCCCCAATAACTGGTAATGCAATGCATTATCACTAGGTTCCCTTCCACAATTGGGGCACCGGTTCTGCCGTTGGGAAAGGTAAGCCTCCCAAACCTCTCCATCATTGAATGGCGCCAGAGGATTTTTCCCTCAGCCGTGAATGCCAGGAAAAGCCCATTGGTGGTCTGCAAATATACATTCCTCGTCTCAGGATCAATTGCCGCCGCACCGATGGAGTAGCGATCATAGATCGTGTCACTGATATAATCCCGGAACGCATGCTGCCAAACCTGCTTGCCGCTTTCGGCATCGATACACGTAATGGTCTCCTCAACATCCTGGCCTTCGCCCCGATAGCCAAAGACATACATCTTCCCGTCCGCAATCACCGGGACCCCCCGCCCCTTCATCTTAAAGGTCCAGGCAGGTTTTTCATTAAACGCCCATCCACGGTATTTCTCGTGACAAACGCCGTCACCGTTAGGTCCGCGCCAGGCAAACCATTGAGACGCCTGCTCTGCTCCCACCGTTACCGATGCGGAAAAAGTAAGGAGAAAAAATACGTTGATGACTGCGATCGTTCCCGGTTTCGACATAGAATTACAATTCTAACGGTTAATGCGCCCAAATACGCAACGGTTTCTTTTGATAAATTCTACGGTAAAATGCGCATGTCAGCGGTAATCTCAACCAAAACTCAACATCGCACCGGCCGAACCCGGGCTTAGCCCCCCTCATAAAACAAGGAAAACCCCCTTATCGAAGTCCGTAACAGGCCAGTCTACCTGAATTGTTGCGAACAAACAGTTTTCCTGTTGCGATAGTCGGTGGCGCCCAGCACCGCTTGTTCAAGGCCTGAAACCGCCCCCGGTCCACAAATCCATCGGGACTCGCATCACAAAGCAAGGCTTCTCCCTTTTCGGTAATAACAACCAATTTATCCCCCGAAATGATCACATTCCCCCGATTCCCGCCCAATGGTTCACTCCATTGAACCTCTCCATTATCAAACCGCACACAACACAAGCGCGCCTTCGTGCTGTTATCACCACTTACAACATACATGAACCTACCAGAGCGCACAGGCGATTGAAACTGGCAAACCACTTCCTTGGTCTCATAGATCAGTTCTCCCCCGGAATCATTAAGGGCCACCAAGCCCGCGCCCTTGCCGTAACCGGAAGCAATGAACACGTGGCCTGCAAAATAGCAGGGAGTTGCCGCATTGATTTCGTAATTGGTCTTCCAACGCATCCTGGCCATTTCATCCCCTCCGGAAAGCCCGTAAACAACCAGGCCATAGGAGTTAAATGAGGCCAGCATATGCCTGCCCTCATACTCAAAACTTATCGGCGCGGAGTAGCTTGGCCCATCACTGCCTGAACCCCACTTCTTTTCTCCACTTTCAGGATCCAGAGCAACCACCGCACTGCCATCTCCGCCAGGCTGCACAATAAGGACACTGCCAACCAACAGTGGTGCGCCTGCAAAACCATACTGAGGGCGACTTCCTCCGAGATCCCGGACATAATGAATCATCCATAGCTCAACCCCGTTGTTTACATCTAAGCAACGCAGTTCACCCTGATGACTGAGGACATAAACGCGGCCATTCACAGGATCAATGGAGGGAGTTGCTGCCGGTCCACCCTCAAACATTCTCTTTCCTAAAGGACATTCGTAAGAAAAGGACCAGTCTTCGGCGCCGTCATCTATATTAAAACAGTAGATCTTGTCAAAGCCGTCGACATTGCCAACTGCGAACACCCGCTCATTTGCAATTGCCACACCGGCAACCCCATTCCCAATTTCATTTTGCCAGAGCATTTCCGGTTCATGATCAAGCCAGTTCTGCTGCCAATTCACATCCGAAGTGCGACCATTGCGATGACTGCCAAGATGGCCAAGCCATTGGTCACCTTTGTCCCCGGGAATTAAATCCGCTTGCCCCTCCTCCTCAATGACCGCAATGCCAGACTTGAGATCTTTGGAGCATGCAGGAACAAGCATCGCGCACGCAACAAGCAGCATTAGGGGTCTGATGATTACCCGCCACTTTTTCATCGGATAACTGCAAAGTTCATTTCCAAATGCAATGAACTTGGGACATTGCGAACCAAGCCATTACTAAATAACAAAGGGGCAACTTGCCCATTCACTCGTGATAAGTTAACACTTTCCCCATTTTTACCGCTAAAGCAAGGGCTCCATCCTTGACAGGCCGGGGAATTCAAGCTATAGCAAACGCCTCTCCACCTCAGGAAAACCTCAATCAGAATTGCCATGTCACAGATGAACGTCATCCTTAAAGAAAAAGTGGAAAATTTAGGCGCCGAGGCTGACGTCGTTAAGGTTAAGCGCGGCTTTGCACTTAATTACCTAATTCCGAAGAACAAGGCTTACGAAGCCACACGCGGCAACCTGCGTCACATTGAGGCCTTAACCAAGGCGCGGGCCGAGCGGGAAGCCAATGAACTTGAATCAGCAACCAAGCTTGCCGGTCGCCTTAACAAACAGCGTCTCAAGTTCGAACTTGCCACAGGGCAAGGAGGCAAGGCCTTTGGATCCGTCACCGTGAAGGACATCATGGAATCACTTCACCAAACCGACCGCCAATTCCGAGAAATCGAGCGACGTCAAATTGAACTCAAAAAGCCGATCAAGAACACCGGCGATTTTGAAGTCGCTATAAAGCTTCATCAAGACGTAAGCGCGGTGCTCAAGCTGAAGGTCTCAGCCAAGGAAGCTGAGCCAGTCGAGGAGGAATAACCCGCGGAGGAATAGCCCCTTAGCCACCAACCGCCCCCAGAGAGGGCTATAGGTACCGGACCGTAAAAATCAACGGCCGCCAATCTTCGTCGAGCAACCTTGAGCCTGGCCGAAGACCACTCATACCAATCGGTGCATTTCCTTTTTTGAAGGGTAAATCTCATCCGTTTGGCCTGTTTTTCCTTTAAAGGAATTCACTCTCTATCCATAATGTGTGAAACTTATCCTTTTACATGCCTGAAGACTCAACCGATCCAGCCCCATCACAAGATCAGGATCCTCCGGAGTCACTTGATGAACCCCTTGTTGCATTGGCCGCCGAGGATGCGCCGGAACTTCAAACGCACGACATTGGCGATCCCCGACCCGCATCAACAAGTCCATCACGCGACAACCAGCGCTTAAGGCGCCCACTTGATGAAAACCCTCCAAACGCACAGGAGATTTCTCGCGCACTACCAAATAACGCTGACGCGGAGAAGGGCGTGCTCAGCGCAATGCTTCAGTCTCCCCGAGAGAATATCGGCGATGCCGTCGAAAAGCTAAAGCCGGAAGCATTCTATGTCCCCGCGCACGCCACCCTCTTTGAGTTAATCCTCAAACTTTATGATTCAGGGCAACCTATTGATGCCATCACCCTCCAGGAAGCACTTCTCAGGGAAAACCTCATGGACAAGGTCGGGGGACCAGCTGCTGTCCTCGAGATCATGGACTTCATCCCCGATGCCAGCCATTTTGATTTCTATGTTGATCTGGTCCTCGAGAAAGCACTCTTGCGACGTATTATTTCCACCTGCACTGATTCCATAAAGTCCGCCTACAGCCATGAAATGGAGCCTGAACAAATTCTCGCCCAAGTGGAAGTGGACATCATGGACATCGGCAACGAAAGAAACTCGGCGGTAGCACAGGGAGATATGCTCTCACACGTAATGTCCGCCATCGAGGCAATTCAGGAAACCTTTGAGAACCGGGGAAAGGTTCAGGGAATCCCGACGGGATTTGTAGATATTGATAAGCAAATCAATGGCATGACGCCAGGGCAGATGATCATCATTGCCGCTCGTCCCAGCATGGGAAAAACATCGCTCGCCATGAATATTGCTGAGCACGTTGCCGTTGAACAGGAACTACCGGTCGCCATCTTCAGCCTGGAGATGACCACCCAGGATTTGGTGCAAAGGCTGCTCTGCAGCCGTGCAAGGGTTAACGGACAAAACATCCGCTCCGGCATGCCTGAGCAACAAGACTTCCCTAAGCTCATGAAGGCCGCTGACGAGCTTGCCAAAGCCAAAATGTTCATTGATGAAACCCCCAGCATCAGCATCATGGAGATGCGTGCAAAGGCACGCCGCCTGAAGCAAAAGGAAGACATCCAACTGGTGATTGTCGACTACCTTCAGCTGATGCGCTCCACAACCCGCAGAGCCCAGGATAATCGCCAACTCGAGATTTCCGAAATATCATCTGGCCTGAAGGCCCTTGCCAAGGAGCTCGAAGTTCCGGTCATCGTGCTGGCTCAGGTAAACCGGAACCCTGAAGAGCGAAAGGGTGGCAGACCACGACTCAGTGACCTCAGGGAATCAGGTTCGCTTGAACAGGATGCCGACGTCGTTGGCCTATTGATGCGCCCCGAACGTTATGCTGATGACGATGATGAAAGCGCGGATCTTGAGGGAGAAGCAACCTTCATTATTGCCAAGCAGCGCAGCGGCCCCATTGGTGATGTCCCTCTGATATTTATTAGTGATCAGGTAAGGTTCGCCGATCGTGCCAGGGAGTCAGAGCATTGAGGCGGCAGTAGCTGACTTTAAGCGATCTTTGTAAGTTGCTCACACTGTTGAGTGCTCATCGGATTCGCTATCAACAAATCATTGCCTTTACACATTATTCACAAAGCGACGCCCAATCGGTTCACAACTCGTAAGCAA
>JAAESJ010000289.1 GCA_024229495.1 Verrucomicrobiaceae bacterium
ACATTAAAGGTCGTTAGAATTGTAACAACTGGTGCAGTTAATGCCTGTGTCAGTGGTACAGCAATTCTTATCAAAAACAATATGCACTACACGGATGGTGACGGTACTACCGGTCCTTATGACGATGGTTCCGCTAACGTGGGTTCATGGGCAGCTCGTTCTGCCGGTGCTTGGGGGAACAGTCTGCGTGTTGAAACTTGTAACACAGCAGCAGGTTTCTCTGAGTCAGCAAAAACAACAGCAGCTGCTACAGAACCAGCTGGGGAAACAGTAGTTGCATTTACTGCTGCCACAGGGTTCGCAGTTGGTGATATCGTCTACTTCCAAGAAGCAGATGGTCAGAAATATCGTATCACAAACATCTCAACGAACAATGTAACAGTTGTTCGGCATCCTGCAACAACAGCAACAGGTCTAGCTTCAGAAATTGCTTCTGGTGTTAATATTGACCGTGAGTGGCGTTGGGCAGATCAGTTTGAACGTGCGCCAGGTACATCTCAGTATGCTACCGACCGTGGTGGTTCAAATGACGAACTGCACATG
>JAAESJ010000290.1 GCA_024229495.1 Verrucomicrobiaceae bacterium
CTGGTGCAGATAGCTGTTGTTGCGGATGCCGTTGTGGATTCCCTGGTTGGTCTGCCCGAAGATAAACTTCTCCCCGGTGACATCTGTTGGCTTAATCCAGCAGGTCATGGTGTAGTCACCGGTGCCGAAGTCGCGGATCATCGCGTTCATGTCGATGCTCGGAACGTTGATAAAGCCTCCCGTAAGTTGAGCGCTGCCTCCGGGGCTGGCGCCCGCAGGTGCGCCTTCAGCAACGAGATTAGCCGCTCCGCTGAAGGTGCCGTCATTGCCGAAGTCTCCCTTGTCGGTTAGGTCTCCCTCAAAGTCATAGTAAGCGAGGAGAGATGCCGGGAAGTCGTTTGCGTTTACCGGGTTGGTGCCGGCGTTCACCTCGGTTCCGTCAGAAAATCCATCAGCATCGGTATCCTTGGCGTGCGGGTTGGTGCCGGTATCGGCGGCACCTGCAAAGACGCCACTGTTGCTCTCAACGCTGTCGCTGATCCCGTCACCGTCGGTGTCGGAGTTGTTCGGGTCAGTGCCGGTGTCGGAGGCACTGGCAAAGGTGCCGGTATTTGTCTCCACAGCGTCATCGAGTCCATCTCCATCCGTATCCGTTTTACTGGGATCGGTGCCGTTTTCATACTCCTCAAGGTCGGTGAGGCTATCCTCGTCAAAGTCACTGTCATCAAGGCCACTGAGGGAGGTGAGGTTATCGGCAAATTCATTTTCCCACCAGTCAGGGAGCAGGTCGCCGTCAGAGTCTACATCATTGAGTTTGATGGTGTAGATTGTAGGGCTGCCGGCAGCGACGTCACCGAGGGCCACGCGCCCTGGGATCCCCGGGCCGGAAATGCTGACATCGGCCCAGTCACCCCCACCTCTTTCGCAGAATAGATTGTCAAAAGGATAGTATCCGGGTGTTGTCACTATAAAGGTGCCTTGAATGTCTTGCGGGCAGCAGTTGTGCTTGATGTTTACGGGGCCATTCGGTGTATCAATGACGAAGTAATTCGTGTCGTCTGCGCCAAGGTGAATGGTGTAGGTGCCGGTTTGCTTCAGTAATACGTAGCCGTTGACACGCACGGAGAAATCTTCCCCTCCCCCGTCGATCCAGGGCTTGTTGCCTCCGGATGGTGTTTGGAATCCCCCGCCGCCGTGGTCAAAATATGGCTCGACCTGCGTTTTGCTCCTGGTAGGGATCCAGGCTTCAGGGTTAACGACGACCCTGTCGTAGTTCTGGTCAGTGTTATCGTGGGTGAGAACACCTGCACCATAGTGATTCTCCTGAAAGGAGAGACCCGGTTCATCGAAATTTGGCTCGTAAGCATTCTGTCCTGCGCCTGGACCGCCGACCAGAGGAGGGAAGCTCAAGTCAATGATGTCGAGTCCTGGAACGGAGTCCTCGTTATTGGGATCTGTTCCCGCGTTGACTTCGGCTCCGTCAGTAAAGTCATCACCATCACTGTCAGCAACGTGCGGGTTGGTTTCGTGGGTGAATACTTCTGCCCCGTCATTGAGTCCGTCCTCATCTGTGTCGGCACTATTCGGGTCAGTGCCGGTGTCGGAAGCACTGACAAAGTTTCCGGTATTTGTCTCCACACCGTCCTCGAGCCCATCACCATCCGTATCCTCCTCGGTGGGATCGGTGTTGTTTTCATATTCATCATAATCGGTGAGGCTATCCTCATCAAAGTCACTCTCATCCAGGCCGTTAAGGGCAGTGAGGTTGTTGGCAAATATCATTTCCCACCAGTCGGGTAACAGGTCGCTGTCATCATCCGCATCACTGGCCACGGATGTTTCCAGAAGGCTGTAATCGTTGACATTGAATGCGACTCCGGAGAAATCCCCTGCCTGGTTGTGGGCGAAGAGCTGCACCTGGGCGCCGCCCCCGCGTTCCCAGTATAGGAATTCCATGTCGTGGTTGCCCACTGAGAGTTCAACAGCACCAAGGCTGGTTGCAGAGCCTCGGTTAACATCGGCGACAACGGCCGGGTTGCCATCAATATACAATCCGCCACCATCATCGGAGTTAAAGCCAAAGGTGTAAGTGCCGGCCGTATCGATAAAGATGGTGCCGGTTGCCTTGATGGCATAATCATTGGTGTCTCCGTTTTGGATGCCGATTAGTGGGAAGGCTTCCGCGTTGGGGAATGGACCATTGGCATTTTCCCGAAAATTGATGGTCAGGTGGGAAGTGGTTGTCTCGTTGATCAGGTTACCAAGCCCGTCGAAAAGAGCCCTCGTGTCGGCAATGGAATTTAGTGGAGAGCCGGATTGTGCATTGCGCACCAGCCAACTGTCCGGCGACTCATCGTCATCAGTGGGGTTCGTGCCGTTATTTACCTCGATACCATCACTGGAGCCATCGCCATCCGTGTCTGAGAGGTGGGGATCAGTGCCTGTGTCTGCCGCATTGACAAAAATACCGGTGTTTGTCTCCACGCCATCGTTGAGGCCATCATCGTCGGTATCAGCGTTCTTGGGATCTGTTCCCGTGTTGGAGGCACTGACAAAGGCACCGGTATTGGTTTCCACGCCATCGTTGAGGCCGTCCTCATCGGTGTCCTCATCAATTGGATTGGTCTTGTTTGCATATTCATCCTCGTTATTGACCCCGTCTTCATCCGGGTCTCCGTCCGGGCCGTTGTCGATGTCAACGAGCCCGTTGTCTTCAGGATCAAGGCCGTATCGTTCTTCCCAGTTGTCAGGAAGCCCGTCATTATCGCTGTCCACAGAAGGATTTGTGCTGATTTCCAGGTTGTCGATGAAGAGATCCTGATTGGCGCCACCAACTCGGGCTGAGAAACCGAAGTTGAAAGCATCGTCGCCTGCCACGCCGCCGGGCAACACCACATCAATGAAGTTGGCATTGGTATTCAGGCCGGTGGTGGTAAAGGATACGGTTCCCAGGGAGGCATCGTAACTGGCAGTCATGGTTCCGGTCACGCGTTGTCCGTCATTGAGAATTACTCCGTTGGTGAAGGAAAAGTTACCAGGGTCCTGACTATTGATTACCCCTGAAATGCTGACTCCCTGCTCAGGATCGCCGTTGTTATAGGTATCGACTTCGAAGGAGACATTGGTCGTTACGCCTGGCCGGTTGGCCATGCCTTCCTCGGCCTCTCCCCGCTCTCCAAGAATAAAGTTGCCATAGTTAAAGGAAAACCCGTCAGCAGGATTACCATTCCCGGCACTGTCGTAGATTTCGAAATCCCAAGTGGCAGTCCAACCCAGATCAGAGTTTTCCAAAGCCGGGATGGTAAAGCTGGAGTAACCAAGGCCCTGCAGATCCTGGGTGAGTTGCAGGCGACCACCTTGAACACGGGCCGCTCCACCGGTGATCATCGTGCCGTCACCGAGGCTGGTTGTGCCGTCGGGGATACCGTCAAAATTCTGGTTGTAGCTTTCTCCTATGGCAAGGCCAGTGAAGGCAAACAGGAGGGAACATGTAGTGAGGAGAAATCGTTGGGGTTTCCAATAGGAACTGGACATGATGTGGGATTTGATGGTTTGATTTAAGTCTCTGGAGATTAAAAGCTTCTAACAATTTTTTGCGGGGCAGGTCAAGGTTTTGTGTTTTTTGCACCCAAATTATATATCCCATTAATTTCCAAGGTGCTCTGCAGAAGCTAATTGCATTTGTTACCCGGAATCACATAGGTTTTGGCGAAACCTATCTAAACATAATGTCAATTAATCTCATTATTTCCTTCTTGATTGCATTTGTTGCTTTGTTATCCATTGGTCATGGTCGAATAATCAAGGTTACCGAGACCGGTATTGGAGGAGATGCCCCGGCAATCATTGCGGGGAATTTCGGTGAGGAGTCACTGTCTTTTTCTGATCGAACCCATCAGCACAATGGTGCCGCGTTTGACTTTGCCAACGGGTCCCTTTCAACCTCAGGATCAGTAATCATTGGCCTGCCTGAGTATTTGATCGGGGGAGACTATATTCGTTTTGCAAACAACGCCCGTGAAAATAATCCTTACAGTGCGCTTGTCGAGGCGGACGCATCCACTACCTGGTATCTGTTGGTAGATAATCGTCTGGATGGCTTTGCCGGGAATACCAGCAGCCCGAACTCGACGGATCCTGTCATTGGTGGCAGCCTGCAGTGGATTGTTGATGATGGTTGGCAACGTGTGAACACCGGCATCTCCCCCAATGGGCAGTCGGACTATACCGGGGTGGATGAGGGTGGTAATGCGGTGGGAGCAGGTTTGGGACTTAACCAGTTTTATTCGATTTACACCCAGTCCGGCCTCTCGGCTACTATCAGGGGGCAGGGGATAGGTGGCAGCAATATGCTCAGCCTTGTTGCCGGTGCTTCTTTAGACAAAGAAATTCCGATTCGATCTTTCAATGCACCTGGCATTGTCTCTGCCGGAGACAGCGCTGAACTGCGCTGGGCAATTCATCCGGAGGCTTCGCTGGCGACGATTACGCCGGGGGAGGGCAGCGTATTGCCGGCTACTGACGGGAACGGGGCGGGGAGCGTGGTTGTCACTCCGGTGGTGAGTACAACCTACACCCTCACGGTCGAGTCCCCGGAGGGAAATGAAACCAAGGATGCGCGCATCACCGTGCGCCTCATTGAGAGCTTTGAATTTAGCCCGAAAAGCCTATCCAGCAGCGGCGACCCGGTTACCTTAAGCTGGAAGGTGCGCCCTGACGTGAATGCCATCATTAACGGCGTGGGGTCAGTCGACGGGTTTACGGATGCCAATGGTCTTGGCTCCATGGTTGTAAGCCCTGCGCAGTCGACAGTATATACCCTTAGCGTGACCGCCAATGATGCTGCCGGGGAAAGGGAAACGGATAACCAGGAGCTTAGCGTTGCGGTTATTCCGGCCGGCACGAACTTTGCCCTGCTCGATATTGGGGCAACTGGAGGTCGTCCTGAGCCGGGAGCCCTTGGAGCCGTTCAGGTTGGTGCTGCGGCAAACGAGCAGAATGGCTTGAATCTGCCTCCTACTTTGTTGACTTCGGAGACCGGTGTTCCGTTCACGATCGCCATTGATAATGTTTCCCCTGAAGGGATTGCTGTTGGTGGGCTTGACTGGCGGGACCGCGGGGATGGACCGGGGACTCCAGAGACGCTGCTGATTGAGGACCTGGTGAAAAACAACGCGGGGATGGTGCGGGTAAGTCTTGCCGGATTACCCGCCGGTGATTATGACGTGGTCAGTTATCACTTTGATCCAACCCATGCCCAATGTGAGTCGATCGCCGTCCTTGTCAGCGATGCAAACGGCACGGCGGTTGATACCGGTTTGCGGGGCAGTGCTTATGTTTTACCTACGGTTCCCGTCGCGCAACTCTCTGGTGATTTACTAGCCGATCATATCAGTGTTTTTGCGTTCCGTTCTGATGGGATCAACGAGGTATTCCTTTATTTTGACGGGCGCGATGCGCTTGACAGGGAGGTACCCCTTGATGCACTGCGGATTATACAAGAAGGGGGCAACCGGATTGAGGTCGTTTCCATTCGCTATGCATTGGGTGGCAGTGAAATCAGTCTCGACTTTACTTCGCGCCCAGGGGCGAATTACCTGATTGAGGCGAGTGATGATCTCATTTTCTGGGAGGAACTTGATGATGCCTTCCCCTCCGAGGGGGAGCAGACCACTTTCACGGATTTGGGGTTGCCGGAGGGCCATCAGCGCCGCTTTTACAGGATTACAGAGAGTAACGGATGAACCCTCGGGTGGTTGGATTTGCCAGGCGGTGTTCCGCTTGTCGCTCAAGCGGCTCAATATGGAGAATTTTCGCCCTTTTGAGGGGCGGGTTTGCGGTAAAATTTTTGTTAAGTTTATTAACAGGAGTTAACATTTTATAGACACAAAAAAAAACTCGTTCCGTAACTCGTTGATGTCCAAAATCGAGGCTAAAAACGACGGATTCTGAAGAATTTTTGCTTTGACCAAAGCACAATATATTGTGCATAGTGATCTTCGCTCTACCAAGATGTAGTGGTTTACAGCATTTGTTGCCATTTTGTTCAGGAGAGCGAAAAATGGGGGATTTTCATAGGGCCTTACTTCGTTGTTTGTGGCGGAGCTACGGTCGAAAAGCTACCTAAGATATCCTTAATTTAACGAGAAATTGATAGACCGCTCCCGCGAGACATAGAAGGCTGATGGAAAAGACGTTCGACATAGGAAACAAGCAATTTGTTTTGGACAGCGATAAGGCAGAGCAGGCCTTTGCCGCAAAGTCGGTGATTAACGGTCGCCAGACAGAAGCGTTTAACCTTCTGCCACTGAAATACCAGTGGGCCTATGAGCTTTATCGAACCATGAAGGCCAATCACTGGGAGCCTGAGGATATCGCCATGGGCAAGGATATTGAGCAGTGGCAGTCTGATGACCAGCTCACTGATGCGGAGCGATGGATTATTCGAATGGGGATCGGCTACTTTTCTGCGGCAGAGGGGATTGTTGGTGACAATATTCTGCACGTGATCAGGGAACTGGTTACTGCGCCTGAATTAAAGCTTGTCTTGGGACGCCATGCGCATGAGGAAAATATCCATGCTGACTCTTTGCTCTACATGATCAGTTCGCTCGGCATCAATCCTCATGAGTGCGAGGCGATGTTTGAGCAAATTCCGACCATCAAGCGCAAGAACGAGTTCGTTACCCGCGTTTCCCATGCCCTGCGCCGTGATGTTGACCTGACGGTTCCGGAGAACAAGAAGCTGTTGGCTAAGGATATTTTCGTTTTTGGCCAATGCATGGAAGGCACCCAGTTTTACGGACTGTTTGGCATGATCTTAAGCCTTTATCGCCAGAACAAGTTTACCGGTATCGGGCAGATGTTCCGCTACACCTTGCGTGACGAGTCCAATCACATTGAACTGTTGCGTAATTTGTTCATGGATCTTATTGAGGAGAACAAGGAGATCTGGACAGATGATTTTCGCGAGGAATTACGTGAAACCATGCGTGAGGCTGTGGCGCTTGAGAAAGAGTTCATAGAGGATTGCCTGCCGGTGAACTCGCTGGGATTGAGCTGCGAGGATTTCATGCATTACATTGACTATATCGCTGATCGGCGCCTCGAGGGGGTGGGTTTATCGCCGTTGAACCCAGGTGTCGAGAATCCTTTCCCCTGGTTGGCGGAGATGATGGATATCAGCAAGGAGCAGAATTTCTTTGAGGGTCGGGTGACTGAATATCAGAAAACTTCGGCCCTGGAGGTGGTTAGTGACGACGAACTGTAAGCACCCCGTTGCTGCGGGGTGGCTTGCCTGCGGCAGGGAAGCCCTAACCGGCAGGATGACCTAAGGGAGTAACTTTGATGGAATAATTTTAGATGATAGTGAGAAATATACTTAAAGAGGATCTTCAGCTGAAGCAGTTTGCTGAACAACCGACCGAGCACAATCCTCCGCGCTTTGACTGGTCTGAGTATGCCCGTGAGCAAACGCCTGCATTACCGGGACAACTCCAGATTAAGATCGAGATAGGCGGGCAGACCCGTGATTATGATATTGCTGAAGTGGCGGATACTGTGGGGGGAGCGCTGACCGACTTGCTTCTTTCCCGCGAGGAGGAGGATATTTTTAATGATGAAAACCAGCGCCTTGTGGCAGGTATCGCGCGTTCCGTAACCGAGGAGATTGTCGAGCAGAGTGAACAGTCCCGGGCCTCGGAGATGACTTTTGACTCTACGGAGATGTCGAGGATCATCGAGCGGGCGCTGGTGAAGAATAATGCTCATGATGTAGCCCGCTCACTGATTATCCGCTCGCAACGTAATGTTGCAGGCGGCGGCGGCGAGGATGGGGTGCAACAACGGGAGACGAATGTCATCCGGCGCAACGGGCAGGCCGTGAGGTGGAACCCGAACAAGGTTGAGATTGCGGTGCGGAAGGCGTTTCTCTCGTTGCACCTTGACTCGAGTCCCGCGGAGGATGTCACGCAGGCAGTCAGCGAGCGTATTAGCGAGGATTCTGCGGAGTTCATCCACATTGAGGATCTTCAGGACCGCGTACAGGAGGAACTGATGCGTCAGGGGTATTTCAAGGTGGCCGAGGCATACATTCTTTACCGGGCACACCGTGCTGTGTTGCGTGAGGCTGAGCAACAGGAGTCCCTGGATGCGGAGGCTCAGGCGGAGGATGATCCGAACCAGGATGCCCTGATATTGGTGCGTAATCTGGACGGGTCGACTTTCCTGTGGGACGGCACGGACTTGCGTAAGCGTATTGAGTTTGCGTCCCTTAGCCTTGAGTTGTGCCTGAACGCCGAGGAAATTGAGCGTGAACTGCGCCGTTCTGTCTTCCCTGAGATGTCCAAGCCCGACCTCGACAAGACCATTATCCTCAATGCCAAAAGCCTGATAGAAAAAGATGCGGATTTCGCCCGGTTTGCCGCCCGCATTTTACTCACTTATATTTATGAGGAGGTTTTGGACTGGGATATCGTCAGCGATGGTGTTGGGGATCTCCCGGCGGCGCATCGCAGAGGATTCAAGGCGGGCTTGCAACGCGGCATTGAGATAGACCGTTTTGACAAGCGTCTCAGGGATCATGAGTTGGATAAGTTGGCAGATGCGATTGATCCCGCAGCTGATCTCGATTTTGATTATCTGGGTATCCAGACTCTTTATGATCGTTACCTGACGATAGACAAGACAGGTGAGGTCCATCGACGGATTGAGGCGCCGCAACTCTTCTGGATGCGTGTCGCGATGGGATTGTTCCGTGACGAGAAAAACGATGCTACGGGCAAGATTATTGCGCTTTACCGACTCTACAAGGCACGCCGGTTCTGCTCGTCCACTCCAACACTTTTCAATTCCGGGACCAATCATTCGCAACTCAGTTCCTGTTACCTCTACAAAGTTGATGACTCGATTGAGTCGATCATGCAGCGGGGTATTGCAGAGAATGCTTATCTTTCGAAGTGGGCCGGTGGACTGGGGGGATCATGGACCGCTGTGCGTGGCACCGGCAGCCATATCCATGGAACCAATGGTGAAAGTCAGGGAGTCATTCCATTCTTGAAGTTGCATAATGATCAGCTGGTTGCGGTCAATCAGGGAGGCAAGCGCAGAGGGTCTGGTTGTGCATACCTGGAGAGTTGGCATGTCGACATCGGGGACTTTCTTGAATTGCGTAAGAATACCGGTGATGACCGGCGCCGTGCCCATGACATGAATACGGCGAATTGGATTCCGGATTTGTTCATGAAGCGCATGGAAGCCCGTGAGGACTGGACGTTGTTCCGTTCAAACGAGGCGCCTGATCTCCATGACCTTTACGGGAGTGCCTTTGAGCAGCGGTATATAGAATATGAGGCCAAGGCCGCAGCCGGTGAAATTTACGGGAAGTCGATGCCCGCTATTGAGTTGTGGAAAAGCATGCTGAAGATGCTCTTCGAGACGGGGCACCCCTGGATTACTTTCAAGGATCCCTGCAATGTCCGCAGTCCGCAGGATCATTGCGGAGTGATTCATAGTTCAAACCTGTGCACTGAGATTACCCTGAATACCGGTGAGGATGAGACCGCTGTCTGTAACCTTGGTTCGGTCGTGATTGATAACCACCTTGATGGCAAGGGGGAGATCGACCATGAGAAGTTGCGTGAGACTGTCGGAATTGCAGTGCGAGCTCTGGACAATGTGATCGATATCAATTTTTACCCGACAGAGGCCGCTCGCTGTGCCAATCAGAGGCATCGTCCGATCGGACTTGGGGTAATGGGCCTTCAAAATGCACTTTTCCAGCGTAATACACCCTTTGCCTCCCAGGAGGCGGTTGAGTTTAACGATGAGTTTATGGAGGCTATTGCCTATTACGCTTACGAGGCGTCGAGTGATTTGGCTGCTGAGCATGGCAACTACTCCAGTTTTGAGGGGTCCAAGTGGCATCGGGGGATTCTGCCGCCAGATACAGTGGATTTGCTGGCGCGAGAGCGGGGGCAGGAGATCAAGATTCCTCGCGGAGGAAAGTTAAACTGGGATGCATTGCGGGCAAAGATTAAAAAGCAGGGGATGCGCAATTCCAATGTCCTTGCCATCGCTCCAACGGCGACAATATCCAATATCATGGGAAGTTCGCCATGTATTGAGCCTACCTATAAGAATCTCTTCGTTAAGAGTAATCTCTCCGGCGATTTTATTGTCCTTAACTCCTACTTGGTGCGTGATCTCAAGGAGCTTGGCCTTTGGGGCCAAGACATGGTGGATCAGTTAAAGTATCATGATGGCGAGATTGCCGACATTGACGAGATTCCCGGTTCGATAAAGAAAAAATACGCCACGGCATTTGCCATCGATCACCGTTGGCTCATTGATGCCGCTGCGCGTCGTCAGAAGTGGATAGATCAATCCCAGTCACTGAACCTCTTTATCGCAAAGCCTGACCTTAAGGAGCTCTCGCACATGTATCGTGCGGCTTGGCATGCAGGCTTGAAGACGACTTACTATCTACGAAGTCTGGCCGCTTCAAATATCGAGAAATCGACGGTGAATGCCAAAAAGAAGTTGCGCATCGAATCCTCGGAGAAGGGACAGGAGAAGGGACAGGAGAAGGGACAGGAGAAGAAGGAGCCCAGCGCCGAGGAGATCCAGGCCTGCAGTCTGGATGCAATGATCAATGGCGGTGAATGTGAGGCTTGCCAGTAGGATTGAATTTTCCCTTATTAGAGATTGATTGCAATGAGTGAGCAGAATGACATCGATGGTGACAAGATTGTGATCGCACTTCCCAAAAGTGGTTGTGTGCCGCTTGTCAATGAGCCGACAGGGCATAATTCAGGAGAAGTCGTGCCAGAGGATTGGGAGCCGGTATTAGCTGATTGATGGTTGCCACTGCGCAAGGGCAACGCCTGACCCGGGACGGAGCCGTTCATTCCAACCAACAAACTAACCAAACGGCATCCTTTCCGGTTATCCCGGAGCGGGTGCCGTTTTAGGTGAGTAGCTTCCAGAAACCTGGCACCAGTCTGGCTCTATTCTGCGATTTGTGGCGAGGTGAGGCGCTCGAGATGCTTGGCGAGCATGTCAAATTCCAGATTCACGCACTGTCCGTTTTTGCGAGTGCTAAGGGTGGTCACTGAGTGGGTGTGTGGCGTGATCCAGCTGGTAAAAGTCTGCTTCTCATCGTTAATTTCTGCTGCGGTCAGGCTAATTCCGTCGACGGCGATTGATCCCTTTGGGGCGAGGTAGCGTGAGAATTCAATTGGCAGGTTAATTTCAAGGCGATGATCATTGCCAGCTGCTTCGATGGTCACAATTTCTGCAATGGTATCGATGTGCCCCTGCACAAAGTGCCCGCTAACCCTGGAGCCTTGGCAAAGGGATCGTTCAAGATTGACGAGGTCACCCTCGTGAAGGTGACCCAGGTTGGTTATCGCCATTGTCTGGGCCAGAATATCAAAGCATGCCGTCGAGTCAGTCCGGTTGACGACGCTCAGGCAGCAACCGTTTACGGCCACGCTTTCTCCGGTTTCCAGTTCGGACGCAAACCCGGGAAGCGTGATTTCCATTTGTGCTCCCTTTCCGGTGCGCGTGATGCTCTCGATCGTTCCGATGCTCTCAACGATGCCAGTAAACATAATGTAAGCTATGCAGGTTTGTGAGCAATAGCCATAAGGGTTTGAAAATGCGGATGTTCATTCTCTTTATCGACGATTGCAGACTCGATTTGTTCAAATCCTGCCGAGTCAAGAAAGCTGCGTATCTCCACTTCTGCAAATCCAAGCCACAGATCGGCATACAGTTCACGCGCTTCTTCAAAATCATGCTTAAGGAGATCCATGACGACGACACGGCCGCCAGGTTTCGTGATACGGAATGCTTCATCAAGTGCTTGTTCCGGCTTGTTGGCATGGTGCAGTGCCTGGCTGAAGAGACAGAGATCGACAGAGTTATCATCAATAGGGGGGGACTGGATATCACCGAGTCGGTATTCAAGGTTTGTATAACCGTTTTTACGGGCAATGCTCGCGCCGAATTCCACCATTTTCTCGGAACTGTCGATAGCGATCACCTTCTCAGCTCTCTGAGCCAGGAGCTGTGAAAGGGTTCCTTCGCCGGCTCCAAGGTCAGCAACCACCCCCGGTGTCATCAGTTTCAGCAGGGTTTCCGCCAGCCCTTTCCAACTGCGGCCGGGGACGTAGTTGCGTCCGAACTTGCCGGCCAGTTCGTCAAAATAGGATCGGGCACGGTCTGAGCGCTTTGCGATTGCCAGTTGTAGCGCTTGATCATCCTGGGAGCACTCCGGAATTTCTTTCGCAGCATTTTCCACCACGGCCAGCATCGTCTCCAGTGCTTGGGCGGATTCACCGGCTGGTTGAGAAAGCTGGTAGAATATATGTTTTCCTGAGCGTTCATCTTCAAGCAGTCCGCCGCTCTTAAGTTGAGCCAGTTGTGAGGATATCCTTGATTGTCCCATGGCGAGGATTTCCTGCAATTCAGCCACAGATAGCTTTTCGCGGTTTAAAATACGGACAATCCTCACACGTGTCGGATCGGCAAGGAGTTTTAGCCATTTCAACGTTGACGGCATCATGATTCAGGTAAACATATCAACATATCACGATATTTAGATATATGGCAAATAGCTTCATTTTTTCATCGGAATCCGTTACTGAAGGTCACCCTGACAAGGTTTGTGATACCATTTCTGATGCAGTGCTCGATGCCTGCCTTAAGGAAGATAGTGCATCTCGTGTTGCCTGTGAAACGATGGTCAAGGACAATGCTGTCATTCTGGGAGGGGAAATCACCACCAAGACAAGTTTGGATCACCGGCAATTGGTTAAGGATGTTCTTGTGGGAATGAATTATGATTCGTGTTATTCGCAGGGAAGTGATTATAGTTATACCTGCAAGTTTGACGCTCAGGATTTCTTTTTCCTGAATTTGCTGGGGCAGCAGTCCCCGGACATCAAGCAGGGGGTTGATGACTCGGCGGCTGATGACAAGGAGACCGCCGAACAGGGCGCGGGGGATCAGGGGATCATGTTTGGTTATGCCTGTAATGATACGCCAGAGCTGATGCCGGCAGCGATTGCCTATTCGCATCGGCTTGGCGAGGAATTGACCCGGTTGCGTAAGGATCGTGTGCATACCTGGTTGCGGCCCGATTCTAAAACGCAGGTGTCTGTTGAGTATGTTGACGGTAAGCCCAATCGTATTACCGCCGTGGTGGTTTCCACGATGCATGCACGGGAGATTTCCACGTCTGAGATTCGTGAGGCTCTTGGCAGGGATCTCATTGAGAAAGTGTTACCTGTTGGCTTGCTGACTGAGGATACCAAGTATCATATCAACCCGACAGGGTTGTTTGTTGTCGGTGGACCTGAGGGCGACTGCGGGCTAACGGGCAGGAAGATTATTGTCGACACGTATGGAGGCATGGGGCGTCACGGTGGAGGGGCTTTTTCAGGCAAGGATCCATCGAAGGTGGATCGCTCTGCTGCTTACATGTGTCGCTGGGTAGCCAAGAATATTGTCGCCGCCGGGCTTGCCGAACGTTGTGAGTTGCAGACGGCCTATGCAATCGGATTTCCTGAGCCGGTTTCCCTTACGGTCGAGACTTTCAATACCAATACCGTGGATGAGGCAAAGATTGAGCAGGCTGTTGGCGAGGTGTTCTCCTTTAAACCTGCAGATATTATCGCGCAGTTGAATTTACTGCGCCCGGTTTACCGGAAGTCCACCAATTACGGTCACTTTGGCAGGGAAGACGATTTGGATTCAATGACATGGGAGCGGACGGACAAAGTTGATGAACTTCGATCCGCAACCAATTCCTAATACCTTACAAACCTTAATTCAGCGACGTTCATGAACGCAGTTACAGATACCAGAGAAGATTACAAGGTAGCCGATATTAGCTTGGCGGACTGGGGCAGGCGAGAGATCGCCATTGCCGAGCATGAGATGCCGGGTTTGATGGCGACCCGTGTGAAATATGCCGCCGAGAGGCCGCTTGAGGGTGTCAGGGTGATGGGGTCACTGCATATGACAATCCAAACTGCAGTGCTCATTGAAACACTCAGGGATCTGGGGGCTGACGTGCGCTGGTGTTCGTGTAACATATTTTCCACTCAGGATCATGCTGCCGCTGCCATGGCTACTGCCGGGGTTCCGGTGTTTGCGTGGAAGGGGGAAACTCTTGAGGAATACTGGGAGTGCACTCTCAATGCGCTTACCTGGCCCGATGGAAGCGGGCCGGAGTTGATCGTGGATGATGGGGGAGATGCAACGCTCTTGATCCACAATGGGGCTGATCTTGAGGAAGGCTCGGACTGGGTGGAGGGCGAGAGCACTTCACATGAGGAGCAGGTGATCAAGAACCTGCTGAGGAAGGTACATGCAGATAACCCAATCAAATGGACGGAATTCCTCAAGGACTGGAAAGGTGTTTCAGAGGAAACCACCACAGGCGTTCATCGTCTCTACCAGATGGCTGAGCAGGATAAGCTGCGTGTTCCGGCAATTAACGTTAATGATTCGGTGACCAAGTCCAAGTTTGATAATCTCTACGGGTGTCGCGAGTCGCTTGTCGATGGAATAAAGCGTGCCACTGACGTGATGATTTCAGGAAAGGTGGCCGTGGTATGCGGCTACGGGGATGTTGGCAAAGGTTGTGCCCAGTCATTGCGTGGACAGGGGGCTCAGGTTGTCGTGACGGAGATTGATCCCATCTGTGCGTTGCAGGCGGCAATGGAGGGATTTCGCGTGCTCACCGTTGAGGACACAATGGGGTGGGCTGATATTTATGTCACGACGACAGGCAATAAGGATATCATCCGCCTTGAGCATTTGCTGGCAATGAAGGATCAGGCCATTGTTTGTAATATAGGACATTTTGACAATGAGATCCAGGTCGATGCCCTCAATACCGAGGAAGGTGTGAGCAGGCAGTCAGTGAAGCCACAGGTCGACCAGTATACTATGGCCGATGGCCGCCAATTGTATATGCTGGCCGAGGGTCGCCTGGTGAACTTGGGTTGTGCCACGGGGCATCCGAGCTTTGTGATGTCCAACAGCTTTACCAACCAGACTCTTGCACAAATTGACCTGTGGAGTAACAGGGAAACCTATGCCCCCGGGGTTTACGTATTGCCGAAGAAGCTCGATGAAGAGGTTGCCAGGCTTCACCTTGAGAAGATTGGCGCGAAACTGACAACGCTCACTGCCGAGCAGGCTGATTACATTGGGGTGGCTCCGGAAGGCCCCTTCAAGCCTGAGCACTATCGCTATTAATATTGCTTCCGGTTGTGGCGGAGGTCATGCCCGTTATCAGGAGCTCTTCAGGTTCCAGGGCTGGCGCATCTTGCGCTCACGCATGGAGTTGGCTTGGTCATTGCTGATGAATTCTTCTTTGTCCGGCTGCCATTTTAATTCGCTATCAAGCCGCATGGAGATATTACCCAGATGGCAGAGAGTGGCACAGCGATGTCCTATTTCGGCTGGAAAATAGGGTTCCTTGCGTGTTTTAACGCAGTCGAGGAAGTTTCGATGTTCGCCGCCCTTGCAGGTGTAGAGGTGAAGCCCGTCATCGGGGATGGGTTCCCTTACAATCTCCTTTTTGCTTGCCTCCAGTCCTGAGTCCCAGCTTTTGCTGCCGCACCAGCCCTCGCTTCCGTAAAAATGCAGGCTTGTGCCGCCACTTTTCACGTTGAGCTCAACTTCATTGGCATACTGGTAGTTGATTTCATAGTCAACGAAGGTGTTATACATGCTGCCTTCGTTGACCGTTCCTCTGCCACTTACCTTGACTGGGCCGGTGCGTTCCGTGTTGTTTGCCCACTGCGCGGTGTCCAACTGGTGCATTCCCCAGTCGGAGAATTTTCCTCCCGAATAGTCCCATACATGGCGCCAGTGCTGCCGCTCGGTGCGTTTTTTTGTGAATGGGGCAAGTGGCGCGGGTCCCAACCAGAGATCGTAATCGAGGTCGTCCGGGACGGGTGTTTCATTCTCATTGGGAAAACGTTGGCCGGCGGGAAGCGTTACCTTGATCCTCTCAAGTTTGCCAATGCGCCCGTTACGCACGACCTCGGCAAGCCGGTGATAGATGAACAGGCTACGATCTTCGGTTGAAGTCTGGAAGACGCGCCCGGTTTTCTTCACCAGATCAGATAAATAGCGGCCTTCGGCGATGGTGAGCGTGGGCTTTTCACAAATGACATCCTTACCGCGTCGTATTGCCATTGCGCTCATCAGGGCGTGCCAATGATCAGGTGTTGAAATCATGACTGCGTCAATGTCATCCCGCTCAAGGATTTCTCGGAAATCGGCGTGTTGGGCACACCCGTTCCGGTCATAGTGCTTGTCAGTCATCGAACATGCCTTCTTCATGCGGCTCTTGAAAACGTCACATACTGCCACCACCCTGGCATCCGGTTGGCGCAAGAACATGTTCAAGTTACGGTGAATGCCGTGATTGCCCGTGCCGATCATGCCGATGGTTATTTTTTTACTTGGTGCATCAGCTCCCAGGACATGAGAGGGAATGATTGTCGGCAGGGCAATTGATGTTGCCGATACGGTTGAGCTTTTGAGAAATTGGCGGCGTTTCATGAAAGTGATCTAAATATTGTTTTCGTTATGCAGAAATACCATTCCTGCCAGTTGAAGGGACTTACGTTTTTTGAAGTATACTATATTTCGTTATCCTCTGTCTTGGCGTCTTCAACGCTTGGCAGTTTATCTGTTGTTTTCCCGGTGGTGGTGAGTAATAGAGCACTTAAAAGGGTGCAGGTTAAAAGGGCGAAGGGGACTGCCGGGGATATCCAGCGTTGTGTGGACTGAAAGAGAATCATGTTGCCGGTAAAATAGAGCAATATGAGAAGCAATGAGAAACTGATTGCCCGCCGTCGCTTATGTCTCAGGATTATGACTCCCACTGTAAGGATAAGTGCCCATGCTATCCAGGCGGTTTGTTGGGAGACCGGGCCAAAGTAGCTGTTGCTCTGAATGGTGGCGATTGCCAGGGCAAAGAGTTCGGCTTGAGAGATTACCTCCCCCTGCTCCGTTGGAATGGTGCGTGATCCCTTGTTGTCCAGTCCGATCAGGATGACACGATTTGCAAGGGCGTCACTTTCCTTTTCGCTAAGGCCCCCGGTGTCTTGTTCTGAGTTTTCTTCCGGATTGTGGGCAAGGATACTGGCATTGTGAATCATTGCTCCAATGCGTATGCCTCTGGGTATGGCAAGGGCTCCCGAGGGATCGATTGGGATGGTGGTTTTATTACCAACATTAATTGTTTTTCCTAGTTGTATCTCCACTTCATCGGCAGTGACCCCCAGTTCCAGCATTATTGTAAGCAGGACGAATGAGGGGACGATGGTTTGGTCGATACGGGCCAGTAGCGGAACACTGAGGCCTTCATCCGGTCCAGTGTCCTCACCAAGATCAATAGAGGTGAAGGCTGCCGGAAATCCCAAGGAGGTGAGGCGTTGGTTTGGAAGAGAGATAATGCTGGTAAAGGCGGGAATGTTTTTTGGATCACCGGCAACCGAGGACAGTGGCCAAAGAAGGCTCAGGGTGGCTTCCTCCGGTCGCTGAGAAGCTTCGTTGAATTGCAGGATTGAACTGAGGAGTATTTGGCCCTTGCCATATTTCAGGCAGGCGGTGCGTAGCGCGTCGAGTAGTCCCTTGTCGGCACCTTGCCAGTGCAAGGTAGGTTCAATAGCGACAACTTTAGGATTGTAGAATTTGAGGCGGTGCAACAACTGGGCGTAATCAAGCGGGTTGGGTGGCCAACCCCAGAACCCGGTTTCCGAATCATCAATCCTCAGCAGGGTGACTGATGGTGGGTTGAGTTTTTCCCCACTGGTGGCACGTAACCAGTCTTCATAGCTTGCATTGATGGCGTCTATCCCGCCGCGTTGATCTTCCCGGTTGACGAAGAAGGACGCGGTCAGGCCGAACAGCAGGAAGATAATTGCCCTTTGATGGTTTCTCACTGGTGCGGTTGCCTTGATGATTAATGGTTACGCTCGATACGCAATGTTCTTGTCTGCTCACCTGCTTTCAGTGAGACAAAGTTTGTTGTCCCGATCCAGTGGCATGATCTTCCATCCGTCAGGTTATGCATATGGTAGCGCTCGGGTTCCTTCAGTTCGGGAATTGTCCCGGACAGGTGAAGGTGCCCGGATTGTGAGGATGTGGGATGATCGTTGCTGATCCTCAGGAGCACTTCTCCGTCGGCATTCTGACGGATTGAGGTAATCAGTAGAGGGTTGGAACTTGTGCAGAGAATTTCCTGACCAGGCGTTGTGGAGACAGGGATGTTGTTAATTGTCTTAGTGGAAGCATCGAATGCCGAGAAACCAACACCCAGGAGGTTGGGCCAGTTTTCCGGGTTGGAATTGTTGCGGGCGGTGAATGCAATATCAGGAAAATCATCCCTTATTGACCTGATGAGGCATTGCCAGAATGCCGGGGATAATTTCCCTGGATCCGGGATTTCAAAGATGTCAATTCCCTGGACAATCCAATAGCGGAAGACGGCTTCCCATTTTTCTCGATGCCACTGCCAGTTGCTCCCGTCAAGGAGAGGGGAGCCGTTCCTGGAAAAGGCTTCGGGTGTCTTGAGGCGGAAGGGATGTTCCGAGGAGCACTTCATGGGAATAGTCAGTCCAAGTATCTTGCGCTGGTGACTGATTGTCGCGGCTAATTCGCCAAAGGAGAAGGCATCACCGAGTTCCTTCGAGATGGTATAATGCCCGCCTTCCTGATGGCCGATTAAGTGGTTGGCGGATTGAGGGAAAAGTGCCGGGAGCAGGAAAACACCGGCGTGAGTTGATTGCGCCCGGATCACCAGGTTTGAGAGAGGTTCCCGTGCTGCGCGGAAGCATTCTGCGTGAGTCAGCTCACGTCTCTCGGCACGTAACAGGCGTATACTGCTGCCGGTTGCGGAGTCAAATTCATTGGGTTGTTTTTCCCCGGGATTGAGCTTTACCATCCACTGGTAGTCTCCCGCAGTTGGGGGAATCCATTTGCCTTTCCATCGGAGATTCCCATCGGAGTGCATTTGACTCTCATGCCATTGAGAGTCCAGCGTTTTACGCCAGTGGATGATGGCATTCATTTCCTTCGCCCGGGGAATGCCAAGTGCATGCGCAAATACCTCTACGGGTTCCTCAGCAGGAGCGATGTCGGGATAGGGGCCGGCGGCAGGATTTGTTTTGAGGACGATTGCCGGGGATGGAGTGTCGGGCGCAGAGATACTGGGAAGTGACGGTATCTGAAGTGTGGATTCTGGGGTGTTTTCCGGGGGATTGGACATTGGAGGTAATCAATAGTCTTAATCAAACAGAAATCGCCTCATCGCTTAAGTAAGGCAGAAGGCGGGGAAGGATAACCTCTTTTTCCAGGATTGTCCGCAGAGACTCAAGGGCTGTTGGAATATATTGCAGGAAATGAACCTTGCCGGTGTTGTTGGCAAGCATTGCATATGCCCCGAGGGCCTGCATGAGTCGCTGGGCAGCGCAACGGTTGAAGGATGAGTGCCATTGGCTTGTGTGATTTTCGCGGAAGGCGTAATTGATGAGCTCTTCCCGATGATGTTCCTCCATGGGGGCATAGGGATCATGGAGCAGTGCGGCAATATCGTAGGCAGGAAGTCCAAACCGGAGTCCCTGGTAATCAATTATGTAGGGGCGTCCATCTCTGAGGAGGATATTTTGTGACTGGAAATCACGGTGAACAAGTGATGTCGGTAATGCAGCAAGTCCCTTGGCCAGGATCGAGAATTCCTCTTCATGGCGCAATGACCCTATATATGAAGGGGCGCGCCGTGAATAATTCCCGAGGAAATGTTCAAAAAAATAATCTTGTTCCCAGTTGTAGAGGGCTTCATCGAAAGGGGGTTCCAGGGCGGATTCTTCAGATGCGTTGAGTTGATCGCAGTTGAATGAATGAAGGATCGATATTTCATCAATCGCTGCTTTGTATAAACGACGTCTTTTGGACCACGGTGCCTCTCGATAATCCCAAAGGTGCCTATTACCAAGGTCTTCAAGCCAGATCCGTTTGTGGACCGAATCGTGGTGCAGAATTTCAGGTATCGAGTTACCGATCTTAGCAAGCATTTTGCTTGCCGGGATGAATTTAAGGTTGTCTGGCCGCTGATCGGTATATTCCATAACGATCAAGCTTTCCTCAGAAACAAGGTGGATGCGGAAGTAACGCCGGTCTGACCCTCCTGTTTCAGCTAGGGGTTCAACCCTTGCTCCGGGAATGGAGATGGTGGGTAATGCGGTGGCGGTGGCTTTAAGAAGTTCCTGATGCATGGCAATACAGTTGAGTGGTTGGGGCCTAGACGTCGGTATTTTCTAGGCTCTCATTGGTGCATTCCGCACTGCGAACGACACATCGCGTGAGGCTTACGTTTGGGCCGACTTCACCGTAGGGCCATACGATGCTGTTCCTGATGGTTGCCCCGGGGCCGATAATGGCTCCAGGCCCTATGTGCGAGGCGGTATCGATATACGCTCCCGGGGCAATTGATGCACCCGCAGTTAAGTTCTCCTTTAACTTCCCGGCATCTTCCCCGCGATAAGAGGGGAAGCCGGATCGTGAAATCTGCAGGTGCGCATCCAGATAACTCTCGCGTGTGCCTAGGTCCCACCATTGACCGTCGTCGATGACCACGGCACCGAGCAGTCCGGATTCAATGAGCTGAAGAAAAACAGGGATCACCGAGTGCTCTTTGCCGTGCTGGAGATACTCAAGGAACCCGGGCGAACAGGTGTAAATCCCGGTAAATTGATGAGTGCCAGGATTGCCTGTCTGAAGGAGGTTGCTGATATCGGTAACCATCCCGGCGTTGGGATCAAATGCCACATGCAGGTTTGGTCCCCCGGAGCGGAGCACGAGGGTGGCTGCATTATTGGCTGAGGCATGAGCATTGAGAAGTGGATCCAGGGGGAGATCTGTCAGGATATCGCCATTATAGACCATGAATGCATCCCCTTTCAATTGGCAGGAGACGTTATCAATGCCGCCCCCTGTTCCCAGGAGGTAATCTTCATGAGAGAAGGTTATCGGCGATCCCGAGTAACTACCCTCCGGGAAATGATCGTGATAGGCGTCCGCTTTATGGTGGGTATTCACCACAAATGCCGAGATTCCCTTATTGATCAGGTGGTCAAAAGCGAATTCGATCAATGGTTTACCGTATACCGGGATGAGCGGCTTAGGAATGCATTCTGTAAGTTTCCCCAGTCTTGTGCCGAGTCCGGCACCGAGGACAAAAGCCTTGTTCACGGTGGCTAATTTCGTTGACTGGGGGGTATTGTCCAATTTAATGGCATGTCAGTTTGGTTTTTGGTTATATTCTATATGGTATACTGCTGTAAGCGTCCCTTTTTCATGAGAGCATTGCCCCTAATCATTTTGATGGTCCTAATCCTGTTGCCAGTCAGGGTGCAGGCTCAGGGTCTGTTTGATTTTGGAGGAGAAGCACTTTCGCAATATAATCGTGGCAAGGCAGCACAGGATGCGGGCAATCTCAAAGAAGCCGTTCGCTGGTATAAAAAGGCCATTGCCACAGACGAGAGCTATTTCACTGCCTACAACAACCTGGGTTACATCTATGGCAGCAAGGGTTATCATGCACAGGCCATTGAGTGGTACAAGAAAGCGGTGAAGGCCAATCCGCGCTTTGTCGAGGGGTATTCAAATCTCGGTGCGAGTTACCTTGAGAGCGGCAAGAGCGAGATGGCGGTGAGGGTCCTTGAGCAGGCCGTCAAACTGAACCCGAAATCTGCCATAGCCGTTACCAACCTGGCCAGTGCGCTGCAGGAATCCGGAGATCATGAGCGGGCCCTCAGGATGATGGCAAAGGGCAGGGAGCTTGGTGTGCCTTCGATCAAGGGTGATGCTGCCGATGTCAATCGCGGGTGGCTACTGGAAAAGCAGGGAGACATTGAGGGAGCGATCAGTGCTTATCGATCAGCGATCAAGAGCAATGCTTCAAACCCCAAGGCTTACATGAACCTTGGACTGCTTCTTGTCAGGAGAGAGCAGCTCAACGAGGCGCAGTCATTACTGGAGAAGGCGACCCGTCTTGATGATGCCAATGCGATGGGGCACGTTAATCTAGGGTATGTCTACCTGCAGAAAGAGCGATGGGCGGAAGCGGAAAAGGCTTGCCGGAAAGCCGTGCAACTTGACCCCAAGTCTGTCCTGGGCTGGAGCAATCTTGGCCTAGCTTGTGCCAATCAGGGTAATCGAGGTGCGGCACGCGCAGCGTGGGAAAAAGCGGCGGCTCTCGACCCCGGGGATGAGAATATCCGCAGGAATCTGGAAAGGTTACGCTAGGTCGTTTTTCCGACGTGAATTTTCCCTGTCGGGCTTGACCATTGCCTAATCCAATCCGAGGTTTATTGCGTCCGGTTCAGTGAACACAGACCGGTTGCGATAATGGCCTGCTTTAATGACCCCACCTCCAACAGTGAAGCGATGCTTCAGGCTGTGCGCGGGTATTACGAACTGGGAATGAATGAGGATGCTTGGGAGGAGTTACGTTCGGTGGAGAAAAATTTCCCGGCCACTCCTGCCATTATCCAGATGAAGCTTCTTCTCTTCCTCAAGGATGAGGAGTGGTCTGATGCCCTCGTCCTCAGCGAGGAACTGCGACGGATGGAACCTCAAAATGGCGCCGGATTTATTCACGGGGCATACTGCCTGCATGAACTCAGTCGCACTGACGATGCCCTGCGCCTCTTGGAGAAGGCGCCCGAATCCGTTCGTGATGAAGCCATCTATCATTACAACAAGGGGTGCTATCAGGCAGCAATTGGAGACGTTGAGACCGCTCGCAGTTGCCTGCAGAAATCCTTTGATATTGATAAGAGCCTGGTAGACGTGGCCCGCAAGGATCCCGACTTGGCTGCATTGCAGGGTGCACTGTAAGTTGGCCTCTTTACAGCGATGAAAAACCCGGCATTTGAGCCTTCGCTTGCCGGTGTGGAAAGAGTCTTTGGTGAGAATTTCGCCAGTCGTGATGAACTTGGCGCCTCCGTCTCGGTGTGGCATTGTGGAGAAGAGGTTCTTTCACTCGCTAACGGGTTTTGCGACAGGGATGAAACGCGTGCCTGGCGTCCTGATACCCTCGTGCCTTTCTGGTCGGCGACAAAGGGCCTTTCCTCCGCTTGCTTTTTGCACATGCTGGAGGGTTCAGGGATTTCACTTGGCGAACCGGTGGCCAAGGTGTGGCCGGAGTTTGCGCGTGCGGGAAAGGCGGAGATGAACTTCGGGCAGGTCCTCTCGCACCGGGCCGGATTGCCGGCCCTGGACCGGGAAGTGTCCATTTTTGATCATGCCGCTGTTGTCTCTGCTATTGAGGATCAGCAGCCCCTGTGGGAGCCGGGTTCCCGTCACGGTTATCATCCGCGTATTTTCGGCTTTATCCTTGATGAGATCATGCTGCGCCTTGTCGGAATCCGGCTAGGGGATTACTTTCGCAGGGAATTTGGTGATCCGATGGGGCTGGAGGTCTGGATCGGTCTGCCGGAGGCTGAGCGGGGCAGGGTGGCAATTCTTTATCCGGGCCGCATGTCCGATCCGGACGGGGAAGCGGATTTTTACCGTGCCTTTGCCGATCCGCAGTCACTGACCCGCCGAGCATTTGCTTCTCCTTCCGGCTTAGCGGCTATTTCCGGGATGAATTCTCCGGATGCCTGGCAGGCCGGTTGGCCGGCACTGGGCGGAATCGGAACGGCTGGCGGGCTTTCGAAGTTTTATGCCATGCTGGCCGGAGGAGGAACCTGGGAGGGGAAGTGTTATTTCCCGCAACAGGTATTGCTGGCGATGTCGCATGTGCTCGTTTCAGGAAGAGATGAGGTTTTTTGTATGGAGAGTGCCTTCAGTGCCGGTTTCATGAAGGATGATCCGGGATCCTCTCGGCGCCGGATGTTCGGACCATCGGCAAAGTCCTTTGGTCACCCGGGTGCGGGCGGCAGCCTGGCCTTTGCTGATCCTGAGAATAACCTGGCCTTTGCCTACACCATGAACCAGATGAGCTATGGGGTGCTACCCGGGCCAAAGGCACTGGACATGGTGGATGCCCTTTATGGGCTAGGCCAGTGAGGTTTCTTCTTTATCCGCGTCGTCCTCGGAGCTTTCTTCCTGCAGGTAAGCACGAGGCTTGTAGAATTTTGCGACCAGGACAAAACAGCACGCTGCACCAAGCATCAGCCAGGTAAAGAACCAAAAGTAGCTGGCACCTTCCAGTTTTGTCTGTCCCCCGGCGAAGAAAGCAATCTCAAAACGGTCATGTTCCGCTTCATCCGTGTTAGAGTTGCTTCCTATACCGAGTTTTTCTTTGCGGTTATCCAGCCACGTTTTTTCGGGCATTGCAATGCCAACAGATCCGACAAATATATCGAACAGGCTGCCACCTTTCTCATCGACCTTGAGATCAACTGTTGCACCGACATCCCACATGGTTTTCTCCTTCATGTCTGCCCCGTCACTGCTGACACGGAATTGAGTGCTGCTGCGAAGCTTGTAACGCAAGGGTTGCCCCCACGGGTCACGCAGCCCACTGATGAGCTCCTGTCCTTCTCCAGTCTTCGGGAAAGTGCCTGCAGCAGTGGATTTAGTGAGTATCCCATTTGCTTCGTTGATTACGGCTAACGCGGCAAAGTCGACAACATTTGATTTGCCATTTTCATCAAAACTGAAAGTGATGTCATCAAGGTTGCCTGTTTTGCCATCCAATCCGGGGTTTATTACATCACCACCCCCGGCTGGAGCTTTGACTACTGAGACAACGGAGGGAACTTGAATAAAATGATTTACCGCTGCGGTAATGAGGTTACCCAGGGAAACTGACCCGAGGTAAAGTGCGAGGATCACCGATTTCATGGCCTTTGGGGCCTGGGTGTAGGAGAACTCCAGTGCGACAATGGATACCATTACCTCGGCTGCGGTCAGGACGACATAAGCCAGCACCTGCCAGGCGATTGAGGGTCTGCCCCCGGCATCAATGCGTTCCTGAGCGAGAGCGATGATCACAAAACCGCCAACCATGACAAACAAGCCGATAGCGATTTTGCGCATGGGCGTGAGCTTAAAGACTTTATTGATTGCCGGGTAGATGATGAAGGTGAAAAGCGGGATGAAGATAAGGATAAAGATCGGGTTGATGGCCTGGATCTGTGAGGGGAGCCATTCAAAGCCGAGCCAATGCCGATCCATGTCCTTTGCCTGAAACACCCAGGATGACGCGGTCTGGTCGAACAGGGTCCAGAAGAACGCTACAAAGAAGAAGATGATCGTCAGTTTTCCGAAGGCGACTAAACCCTCCCGGCTGAAGAGTTCACGGAAGAAAGGGCCGCCACGGGCCGGGATGTGGACGAATTTTTTCCGACCCATCCAGAATAGCAGCGTGGCCAGAGCCATGAGGACGCCGGGAACCCCGAAAGCCCAGTGGGGACCATACCACTGCAGCAGCCAAGGCGTAAGCATGGTTGAAAGGAAGGCCCCGACGTTGATGGAGAAATAAAAGAAGTTAAAGGCACGCGTGAGCAGGTCACTGTTGGTTTTGCCAAACTGGTCGCCGACGTGGGCCGAGACGCAGGGTTTGATCCCGCCGGAACCCAGGGAAATCAGCATCAGGCCGCCAAGCAGCCAATACGACGCATCCCCGGTAATTCCCATCAATGCAAGTGCTGCGTGCCCGGAGCAATAGACCAGGGAAAGGTAGATAATAGTGCGGTATTTTCCAAGGAATGCATCGCAGAGCAAGGCCCCGAGGAATGGGGTCAGGTATACAGCGGAAGTGAACAGGTGTACCTTTTCAGAGGCCGCGGCTTGGTTCATCGCGTTGCCTGCACTGCCACCCATCAGGTGCAGGTAGTTTGCCATGAAGACGGCAAGGATTGCCTTCATCCCGTAGAAACTGAAGCGCTCGGCAGCCTCGTTGCCGATAATATAAGGGATGCCTGGCGGCATCTTCTCGGTTGCCAGCGGGGAAGTGCGGTATTTGCTCATCGAAGCTGGATATAATGCCTGCCTTCCGGTGTGCTGCCAAGTGCGGAGGTTGATATTTCGTGATTCCGCTTTTGTGCGGTGGAAAAAACGCGATTTCCCTGATGTTGTGTTATTATACCCCGGGTTGAGCTGTCCATTGATCACATTCCCGCGCGTTCTGGCATTTACCGTGACCCTGTGCACAGGGTCGGCGATGGCCGCGCCCCCGGATATCACGGTGGCGACTTTCAACGTCTCGCTCAGCCCCAATACAGGAGCAGCACTTGCAGCCCTGTTGGCAAACCCGGGTTCCTCGAATCCGAAGAAGGTCGCCGAGATCATCCAGCGCGTTGCACCCGATGTGCTCTTTATCAATGAGCTCAATTACGACGGGACC
>JAAESJ010000291.1 GCA_024229495.1 Verrucomicrobiaceae bacterium
GGCATTGTCCCCGGTTCCATCCATGTCCGTGTCAGTCGTCTCGTTGGGATTGAGGGGGAAGTCATCATCCACGTCCTCCACCCCGTCGTTGTCATCATCGGTGTCTGAGTCGTTTGGAATCCCATCCCCATCGAAATCATCTCCCTCTAGGGCATCGCAAATGCCGTTAGAGTCAGCATCTATGGGAATGTCCGACGAGTCTAGGTGATCGGTTCCACACGTAGCTTCGTCAGAGTCCGACCAGCCATCGTTGTCATCATCGTCATCCTCTACTAGTTGGGATGAGGATGTAAACTCGATATTGTCTAGATAGAGTGCTTCCATAGCCGAATTGGAGCTGAATTCCACTTCAAGGAAACCCTGTCCCGCAGTAGAGATACTCACGGTAGTGGTGGTCCATGTCCCCAGGTATGACGAGAAACTTGCATCGATGTCATATCCAGTAGTGTCCAATATCGAGACATCGGAGTTGGCTCCCTTGAATGTGATTATCAGGTAATCAACAGGAC
>JAAESJ010000292.1 GCA_024229495.1 Verrucomicrobiaceae bacterium
CAAGGTTTTACGGGCCGATCATATGGGGATGTGCTTCGGTGTGCGTGACGCCATTGCACTTGCCAGGCGAGTGGTTACACAACGACCTCTCACCGTATTAGGGGAATTGGTGCACAATGCCGATGTGTTGGGAGATCTTCGGGATCGCGGGGTGCGTTTTGAGGAGAATCCTCAAGCGGTGGAGACACAAACCGTGATGATTACCGCCCATGGAGCCTCAAGCCGTGCACGGGAAAAGGTGCAAGGGGAGGCCTTGCAACTGGAGGATGCCACCTGCCCCCTTGTACATTTTGCCCACAAGCAGGTTCGCCAACTTGTCTCTGCCGGATATCACCCGGTAATTATAGGTCGAGGTGGGCATATAGAGGTGAGGGGTATGACGGAGGATCTGGACAAATTTGATATTGTCTTAAGCAGGGAGGATATCGACCAACTGGAAGCCCATGACCGTTTTGGTGTAGTGGCTCAGACCACCCAGCCCATCACCAGGGTCCTTGAAATGGTGGAACACCTGAAGAAGAGGTTCCCGGCTTCCGGGGTGAAGTTCGTGGACACCGTTTGCCAACCAACCAAGCAGCGGCAGGATTCCGCAGAGGCATTGGCGGTGCAATCAGACGTGATACTGGTCGTTGGCGGCAAAAACAGCAACAATACCCGTGAATTGGCGCGAACCTGCCGGAAGGTCTGCCAGAGGGTGCACCATATTCAGGGTCCTAAGGATGTGCAGATGGAGTG
>JAAESJ010000293.1 GCA_024229495.1 Verrucomicrobiaceae bacterium
AACCCCTCCTCCAATCGGCGCATCCAGGGGCGGGCCATGAAGGCCGGCAAGCCAATTTCCGGGGCGAGGATATGGACGGGAAACCGGCAGACCTGGACATCGGCCGACGGCACCTATATCCTGGCAGGATTACCTCCAGGATCATACAGGATTTTCGCGCAATCCGAAGAAGGCCCCCTAACACCGTCAATCCCCAATCCGGTAACACCCGACCCGGTCACCTGGAATGCCGACTTTCTTGGACACGGCCAGGGGGCACAATCACCGGCACTGAGCATCACCCCCTATCAGGCAGAACTTGCCCTTGGTGAAACCATCACCCTCACTCCCCTTCTATGGCAGGGCACCGGTGATGGTGAAGAATTACTGGTCTTGCCGTTTGGTGCCGATTGGCGCTACCTTGATGACGGCAGCAACCAGGGAACCCAATGGCGCAATCCTGACTTCGATGATTCCGGATGGGACTCCGGACCTGCTCAGCTCGGTTACGGGGAAGGCGATGAGGCCACCACTCTCAGTGCCGGTGATGATGACAATCGGCACATCACGACCTATTTTCGCCATGCCTTCAACATAGCTGATCCCGATACCATCAACAGTTGTCGCCTCAGCGTAGTGCGCGATGATGCAATCGTCATATACCTCAACGGTATCGAGGTTGCCCGAGAGAATATCACCAGTGGCACGGTCTCCAGCAACAGCGAGGCACGCAATGAGGTTTCCGGATCCGCGGAGGATGAAATTCTCACCTTTGCCGTTGAGCCCTCACTCCTCCTTGAGGGCAACAACGTGTTGGCTGCCGAGGTTCACCAGGTCGATCCGCAAAGCGCTGACATGAGCTTTGATCTCGAATTCTCGACAGTGAGCAACGTCTCCACAGTCACCCCAGAATGGACAGTGGAAGAAGGAGCGACGATCGATGCCAATGGCAACTTCACCGCAACGCTTCCTGGCCTCTACAGGGCCACGGCACAATTTGATGATCTCTCCGCTTCCGCTCAACTCAGCGTGGCATCAAGCCTCACCGTCTCAATAATTGCTTCACGCAACGTCATCTCAGAGGCAGGGGAGACAGCGACCTCCTTCATCATCTCGCGCAGCGAGGCTTCAGGCCTACTGGAGGTTGGGTTGTCTTTAACCGGCAACGTTACTCCGGGCGAGGATTTTCAGGCACCACCCCAGAGTGTCACCTTTGCTGATGGCCAATCCTCAGTGGAACTTTCCCTCAGGGCCATTGATGACGCCATGGCAGAGTCAACGGAAACGCTCACTCTCAGCACCCTGCCCTCCTTGTTTTATGCACCGGGATCACCGGGAGCAGCCACGATACGCATTGAGGACAATGACTTTATCAACCCACCGACAGTCAGCATTAATCCCTCCCCGGATGGGATCGTTAACCTGACACTTCCATTACAGGCACAGGCACAGGACACCAGGCTGATTGTCGCCCGGGGAGGCGCATGGCGCTATTCCGATACCGGTGACCTGCCGCCATCCTGGCAGGATACGGACTTTGATGACTCGGGATGGAAATCCGGGTTCGCTCCGCTGGGTTACGGTGAAAGTGATGTCGAAACAGAGGTCTCTGATGGAGGCAACCCGAAAAACATCACTACCTACTTCCGGCGCTCCTTCGTAGCCGAGCAGGAAGTCCCCTTCACTTCCCTGTCGATGAGTTTGCGTCGTGATGATGGGGCCGTTGTCTATTTAAACGGCAATGAAATCCACCGCTCCAATATGCCCGGCGGTAATATCACCGCCAACACCCGGGCTTCGGGATCGGTAAGCGG
>JAAESJ010000294.1 GCA_024229495.1 Verrucomicrobiaceae bacterium
ATCTGCCCGATGTCAGTTGGCAGGGGAAGCTGCCCGCCTCCCTCAAGAAGCAGGGCACCATCTTTCCACACCTGCTTGTCGGGACCGTTCTTCTGGAAGACGAAGTGACTCCATTCACCGGCGACGATACCAGCAGGTCCGCTAATCCGTGTTGGTGCATCGCAGCAGCCGGGGCCGTCAAAGTAGATGTGGCCATTGCTCCAGGGCACGTGTCCGTGCATGGCACGGTTGTTGCCCACGCTCGGGGAGTGGAGCAAGAAGCTGCTGGTGTTGGTGCCGATGTTGTTGTTCTTCTGCCAGAAGGAGAAGGCAATGGCGTCCTGGGCTCCTGCCACCTTGTAAACATCGGTGGTTATCTCGACGGATTGTCCTCCGGCGGCACCGAAGTTCATGGAATAGTCCCCGGCGGTTCCCGAGTGACCTTCACCATCCGCGGAATAGGCTGCCCCGTTGATAATGGCACCATCCAGCCCGAAGGGGCTCTGGTCCACGGCCACGGCCGGGTCGGTGGTGTCGTCAAAGTCCCAATATCCGAGCAGGCTCAGGTCGTCTCCTGTTGAAGGCACGCTGGCGGCGTCATTGGCGTCCGACCCAAAGGCCAGTTCCAAGAGGTCATCCCAGCCGTCGTCATCACTGTCCGACTTGTTCGGGTTGGTTCCGTTGGCGATTTCCACATCGTCATTGATTCCATCCCCGTCACTGTCGGCCCTGTTGGGGTTGGTGCCGGCGGCAATCTCAGCCCCGTCATTGAGGTTGTCCCCGTCGCTGTCGGCAGCAAGCGGATTGGTTCCGTGGGTGTTGATTTCATCAGGACTGTCCAGCCCGTCACCATCGTCATCACCGGCGGTGAGTTCGTCAAGATCACCGGCGAGGCCTTCCTCAACGATGTCGAAAATGCCGTCCCCGTCCGTGTCAGCCAGTTCCGGAACTGTCGGGTTCTTCACCCGGATGTAGACCTCCGTGTAGGGAATGGCGTGGTTGAAGCCGTTGTTGGGGTGATCCCAGATGAACGTGGTGCCATTATCCGCGCCGGGAACCGCATTACCCATGCTGAAGCCCATTAGGTTGGCATGCCCGCCCCAGGCCCAGGTGAAGATACGGTCGGCATCATTGCCGCCGAGCTCAAAGTCACGGGTGTTGCCGTTGATCCTGATCCCGGTTTGGCCGCCCGGGGCACCATTGGTTGCCACCACTTCATAATCGACGGTCATTCCTGTATCAAAATTCCAGCGCCAATCGGCTTCAGCTGTCGGGCGCCAGCGGGCTTCCTCATAGGCAGTTCCTTGCGGGTTACTTGCCCGCTTGATGCGGATCTCCACGTCAGTAAGGACACTCCCGGAATTTCCGATCAACTCGTTGATCGTTGCGGTACTGTATGTCGCGGGAGCGAAGGCTGATGCGGTGCCAATGGTATTAACATCATCGACTGCACCCTGACCATTTGCGTCCCAGCTCCATCCTTCACGGCCCCGGCCGACCAACAGCCAGCTGTGGGTCCCGTCGTTTTCAACGTAGGCGCTGAATTTCCGGGAACCGGCAAGCATATTGTAGGAACCTGTTGGCAATACGCTGATGGTATCGAGCTCTGTAATGCCCTCCGGTAGATCCTCGGCGTCGTTGGGATCCGTCTGGAAGGTGACCTCTGTGCCGTCGGTTGCACCGTCACCGTCAGAGTCGGCATTCAGGGGATCGGTTCCGGTGTCAGAGTCGCTGACAAAGTTCCCGGTGTTCGTTTCCGCCCCGTCGGCCAGTCCATCGCCGTCGGTGTCGGCAACGAAGAGGTTGGTTCCCGCGGCAATTTCATCGCCGTCATTGAGCCCGTCGTTGTCCGTGTCGTCATCGGCGGGATTACTGGCCAGTGCGAATTCTCTGGCGTTGCTCAGCCCGTCATTATCCGCGTCACCTTCTCCGTCCTGGTCGAGGTTGCCGAAGTTGTCATTTTCCCAGTTGTCATTGAGGCCGTCGCCGTCACTGTCTGCGCCGACCAGGTGGTTGGGTGCCAAGCCTTTGCCGATCCTGACGATCTGCTCCTCGGTCAGGGGGCTATCAAAAACGGCAAACTCGTCAATTAAGCCGGTAATGCTGTTCGTGCCCCTTTCACTGCCGATCCAGAACTCCGTGCTGTCGGTAGGTAGCGGAAGCTGTCCGCCTCCCTCGAGGGTCTTGACACCATTGACCCAGACCTGCTTGAGCGGGCCGTCCTTCTGGAACACGAAGTGGGTCCATTCGCCGGCGGCAATGCCGCCCGGTCCGTTGATCCTGGTGCCGGCACCACAGCAGTTGGGGCCGTCAAAGTAGATATTGCCATTACTCCACGGCACGTGTCCGTGCATGGCACGGTTCACACTCGGGGAATACAGCACGAAGCTTGAAGTGTTGCTGCCAACGTTGTCGTTCCTCTGCCAGAAGGAGAAGGCGATGGTGTCCTTGGCTCCCGCGACGTTGAAGAGATCTCCATCGACCTTGACGGTTTGCCCGCCATTGACGTTACCGAGGTTGATGGCATGGTCCCCGGCTGCTGCAGAGTGACCTTCGCCTGATGCAGAGAATAGCGCACCTCCGATAAGGGCACCGTCTTGACTGAACGGGCTTTTGTCCACGGCCACCGCCGGGTTATCGACGTTATCAAAATCCCAGTAACCGAGCAGTTGCAGGCCGGATGGGGTACTGTCGTCATTGGGGTCCGAGCCGAGAGCCACTTCCTGGGAGTCACTCCATCCGTCACCATCACTGTCGCGGTTGAACGGATTGGTGCCTGAATCAAGTTCCGCCCCGTCATTGAGGCCGTCGCCATCGGTGTCGGCATTGGTCGGGCTTGTTCCCGTGTCGGAGGCGCTGACGAAGCTGCCGGTGTTTGTCTCGACCCCGTCCTCAAGGTCATCACCGTCGGTGTCAGCCTCGGTCGGGTCTGTCCCGGTAGTGACCTCCTGCAGGTTGGTGAGGTTGTCCTGGTCGGGATCATCGTCACCTCCCTGGGCCAGATCGTTGAAGTATTGTTCCTCCCAGGCATCAACCAGGCCGTCCTGGTCACTGTCAAGTGAGCCGACATCCTCAAGGGTCAGGCCATTGAGGATCGCGTTCTTGTCACGGGCTGAGGCTCCGATGGCACTGAGGTGTGCTGTCATGTCGCTACCGGTTGCAGTGAAATAATGTATGATTGCCTGGTTGGTGCCCGTGTTGATGGTGTTGAACTCATCAACGATCTGCACGCCGTTGACCGTGACGTCAAAGCCACGGTCTGCGCAACAGTTCTCACTGATAAGGAGCTGCAGCTTGTAGCCCCGCCCCTCGGTGAGCCCGCCAAGGCGCACATGCACCCCGTCATTGCCCGGGGTGTTGGAATTGGTGGCCTGCCAGCGAATGCTGTGAAGGATGCCGTCTAGGGCATCATCCTCGGCTGTGGCGCCCACGTCGGGGCCAGTGCCCCAGGGGCTGGCCACGTTTTCGGCCGAAACCTCAACGTTTTCCACGCCGGTATCGCCGGTGAATGCCGCATCGCCGATGACGGCTCCTCCTCCTCCTCCAACGTTGACGGCGTGAATGATATTACCGGAGAAATCCAGAGCTGAGGCACCGTCGACATTGATCACCCTGGTAAATGTCAGGTTGTCCTCCTCTTCCACAGTGATGCCCTGGATAATCGGGTTGATGTCACCGTGGGCCAGGCCGTCCGAGCGCAGTATGATGTCCAGGGTGTCATCCGCTGCCAAGTAACGGTGGACCAGGGCAACGCCGAGGTCACCTGCGTTACCGGTGTAACCAGCAGCGTTGAAATCAATAGCAACACGGGAACCCTCGATCCACACTCCAAAGTGGCGGTTCACGCCGTTGTCGGCAAAGAGCAATTGCACCTTGTATTGCTTGCCGGGGGTGAGCCCGGGGATGGTCGCGGTAAGGCCCGCTGCGCCGGCTGACCAGCGGATGTCGTTCATCACCTCGATGAGGTTGGTATCATCGTCACTGTCGATGGCAATTGATCCAACACCGGGACCCCAGTTCGCTGCGGTGTTCTGCGCGGCGATTATTCCGGCGTCACTGGTGAAGGTGGCATCACCAATAGTGAATCCACCGGCTCCGACGGCCTCAACGGCGGCAATGAAGTTGCCTTCAAAGTCGAGTCCTTCGCCGGGATCAGCACCGCTGAATACCGAGATGCGGGTCGCGTCTTGGGGGGCAACCACGGGCAGGGAGTATTTTTCTCCCAGATAGGCGGTGACCTGCTCGCGCTCAGCACTGTCCAGCAGGCGGTTGTAGGCAATAATCTCGCCGATCTCCGCCTGGCTGATCTCTTGGTGCTGCCCGTCGGAGCCGAAGCCCAGAGCACCGGGTGATGTCGGGTTACCGTTGCCGCCGTAGCCGAAGCCGTTGAGTGCCCATTCACTGGACTGCCAGCCGCCGGTTCCCTCGGCAATTTTTGCCTCTCCGTTCGGGGCTGGGACATTTCCGTTTCTTCCCGCCCATGCTCCAGGGTGATGGGCGTGGTTGCCGTTCCATTTTCCAATCAGCCAGTTTCCGCCCGTGCCGAAGGCTGATTGCAGGGTGCGACCTCTGTTGACCGCGTCGGGTGCATACTGGTCGACAATGAAGATGGAGTAAGGGCGCACCAGGTTGAGGTTCTCGATCTTCATGCCGGTAGTGGCATCCTGTCGAATGGCGTTCTTGCCTCCGATTGCCGCCTCGCTGATAACGGGCCGGCGTTCAGCAATTATTTGCACCGCATTGGAATTTGCCCCGCTCTTGTCGGCCCATTGGGAGATCGTTCCGTCGTCTTCGATCGTGATGCTATCCGCATCAGAGGCGTCCAGCCAGAGGACGTGGTTTTTTGAGGGTAACTGGCCAAAGGCTGAGCCGATGAGCAGGGTGAGTAATGCAAGGATTGGCAGGATGTTTTTCATGTCAGTGATCTATAGTTGATTTGTAGAAGCCTGAGGGGCTTGTTTTTTTCCGCAATAGATAGCCTTCAGGATTGTCCTGAAGAGCCGGGAAATAATCACCAATGCCCGCGAATGATCGCTTAGGGGAGGCACTTAACTGGATATTACCCTAAATAAACGGTTTTTTTATATTTAACGATTTTTTAAGAAAGCGCCCAGTTTGTCGAGCATGGAAAAATGCAGGGGCGGTAATCCCATTAAAATCTTTACTTACAAGAACTTACAAGGATTAAAGATTAATCCTAAGCCTTACCATTTGCTGGTTTTCAGCACTTATCGACTCCACAAAGCGGTGGGTTTCCCGGATGAGCGCATCTTGTAGAACTGACTGGACAAGAGAAGTTTGTGGATTTGTCCAGAGCCCGGGAACTGAGGATTGCTCGATCAAGAATGCCGTTGCAGGGATTGATGCCCGGCGGGTGAAGGAGATTGTCAGGTGCAGCGAGCCACCTTCAAGCAGTATGCTGTCAACCTCGAGCCCTGAAGTGTTCACGCTGACGGGTGAACTGCCGAGCAGAAATTCCATGGCGTTTGCGATGCCATCGCCGTCGGGATCGGCACTGCTTGCCGAGTGAGCCGGGAAATCCTGGCTTGAGGCATCAAACCATGCCCGTTTCCAGTTGGTGAAGTTAATTCCGCCATCGGCAAATCCCGGACTGCCCCCGGGATCCAGGCCGGCCCGCCAGTTTTCAGCCAGCGAATGATCGGGATTAGCAGGTGAGTTGATAAGGTTGAGGGAATAACCACCCCCGTCGGCCGACTCCGGCCAGGGAGACTTGTCATCATATTCAAAGTTACGGATGCTCTGACCATCGGCTGCGATCAAGCGTAGCCTTTCCCCGTTGTTGGCAAGCGAGGTATTGTTGCCGAACTGGCCGATGACCGGCAGGCCGCTTCCGTAGCGGTGCTCAAATGCCGCACGGTTGGCAACCAGCAGGACGTGTCCGCCGGTTGCGAGCTCGGTGAAGTCCGCCTGAGCGGAGAAATCAAAATCAATGCCGTTTTCAAAACGTGCCCCGGCCAGGTCGACAGGCACTGCGCTGATGTTGGCAAGTTCAATGAACTCAAAATCGCCCGCTGAGTTGAAACCGGCGGCAATGTCCCCGGACTGCGGCGGGGCAGGGCGGTAGTGGATTTCACTGATGACCAGGTTGTCCTGATTCGCCAGGCGTGCATCAACGATAAATCTCCCGGAATTCATTCCCGACCACTCGCCACCACTGTAGGCGCGCGCGTTAATGATGCCGGATGAGGCGATTTCCACCGGTTGCAGAGAGGTTTGCAGGGTGGCATTCAGCGTGGCGTCGAAGCTCAGGTCGCTGCTTTGGCCGTTCACCTGGTGGATTTCCGCGGCAAGGATGTTGCTGCCGTCGACAAGCAGGGAGGTGTCGATATCAAAGAAATAGTATTTGTCCTCGTTGGCACCATTGACGTTGGAGAGTGCCGGGGTCTCGTGGGTGAGGACACCAGTGGGCAGGTTGCTGCGGGCGATTTCCGTGCCGTTGAGATAGAGGGCGGCACCGTCATCACGCAGGACACCGAGTTGAAGGCTGGAAACCGCACCGGCACTGGCGATCTCGAAGGAGGTTCTCAGGTAGGTGGTGATGTGCTTGTCAAAGCCGATATTGCCATAGCTGACAACCGTGCCTTCATCCCCCTCGTTGTATCCGAATTGCCCGGGTCCACTCTTCCAGTCGCTTTCATCAAAGCCGGGCATTCTCCAGGCATTGCCTTGATCGGAACCGTCATCAAGGTATTTCCAGCTTGCCTCCTTTGGCAGGAGGGTGACGTCCTGTGCGCCACCGCTGTAGGTTCTTGCCGCGACCGAGGGTTGCCCGTTCGTTCCGCGCGGGTCGGAACCGTCAAGTGTATAGTAGACGCGCATTCCCCCGGCATCGAAGAACAATTGTGAATTGGCCGGGACTTCGCCGCCATCACGACTGAAGGTTGGTGCGGCGATGTTCGGGTAAATGCCGACACGCCGGAAGCGTTCGCGCAAAACACGGGCATGGTTGGCTTCCCAGTAGACGTTCTGCATCCAGTTCATCTCCCTGAGCCAGGAAGTTTCGCGCTTGTGGGGAATTGCGTCGCGGGCATCACCCCAACGGGCGCTTTCGCCGACGATGGCCTGGTCAACCTGATGTTGGAGATCATGCCAGAGCCTTGCGGCATTTTCAGGAGTTAGCGGGCCATCATTGAAGAGCACCTCGTGTACCCGGTCCTGAAAGCGCCAGCGGAATGCCTGGTTGTCGAGAAGTTTGCCGTAAATGTGAGCCGGGCCCGGGCGTGCGTAATAAGGATCCTCGAAGCGGGCCCCGGCCAGCGAGACGGTGCGAGTGAGCGACTCGTTGGAAATTTCCTGATCCCAGGCAAACCACTTGAAGCCCGTGCTTTCCACTCCCCTGCGACGACCGGCCCACCAGTTGTGCTGGTGCCAGTCCTCGCCGCCGATGTAGATATGCACGAGCATATAGTCAATGAGGTTGTCTACATCGACCAATACCGGGTAATTTATGTTGCGCGTGCCGTCGGGGTTGTTTCCCTGGATTTTCTGGTAGGCGGCATTGCTGCTTAACCCGGCATTGGCCTGGGCAAACATTTGGTCCCAGGCGGTCCTGTTGCCTTCACGCAACTCGGCAAAATCCTTGAATATGTCCCACTCATCCTTGTCTCCGCCGAGGTGCTCCGCGGTAAAGGAGGAGGTGGGTCGTTCCGAGGGATTGTAAAGACCCCAGTAGAGGCCGTTGACAAACAAGTGTACGTAGGTGCCGTGACTTGAGGGTTGCCCCAGTGCCAGCATTGAATTGCGCACCCACTGGTCGCGAATGTAGGTGCCACGCTCGTTGAGCCAGCGCGATCCGCCGTCGACCACCGGCCATGAATCCGTTGATGCGCCACGCAACAGGATCTGGTCAAAGCGTTCAACGCCGGAATCGGGAAAGAGCTTGTGGCGCAGCTTGCCTGCACCGTATTCATTGCGGAAGAGGATGCGGAAAGGGTGCTTGAGGGTGAAGCCGTGGCTGCGGCTGGAGTTGCCGTGCATGCGTGCGCCGCAGTCCACCTGGAAAGCGGTGTTGCCATCCGGGTGGAACATCTCGAGGGAAACTTCCCGTTCCCAGGGGCGCCCGCGCCCGGTGGAGTGGTAGTAGATACCGCGCTCGGCACCGAAGATATCCCCGGGGGGACTGGTGATACTCATGCTTGGAATTGCCATGAGGGCATCGCGGAAGCCGTAACCGGGCAGCGTTGAGTTGATCACGTCGGGATCGACGCCGTAGTCGGAGCCGGCGCCCGACCAGCCGGCGGGGAACCCAGGCGGCCTTGCCGGTTGCCGTGCCACGTCATCAATGAAGATGTAGCTATGGGTATCCACATTGGTGGGCTCCCATCCGTCACGGAAGGCGGCAGCACGCAGGGTTGAGGTGGTGGTGATCCTTACGCTGGCAGAGGGGGGGGAGTTCTCATCCGGTGCGGTTACCCTGGTGCCGTTTGTCGGCGAGGGCTTGGAGCCGTCAAGGGTATAGACCAGGAAGGCGTCCGGGGTGGCGCTGGTGATGGTGACATCAAAGGCGCTGTCATAGAAGCCCCGGTCATGGGAAAACTTGGTGTCGGCGACAAAGTCAACGACGCCGCCGGCGTTTGACTGGCCGGGTGTCGGCGAAATAAAATAGCGTTGTGATTCCTCATCGATGCGTATTCCCACCAACTCGGGAAGCAACAGGAAGTCGCTGCTGGTGGCCCCGTTGTTCAGGGCGTGGATGGCAAGGATATTGTCTTGTGTCTTGAGTAATTGGAGTTGGGCGCTGATGTCGATGATTTCACGTGTCAGGGCATCGGTGCTCGGTCGGTTGGTTGTCGCCTGGCTGTTCCATTGCGGGTTGAGCGGAGCCTCGCGGCGCGCGACTTCGATGCCGTTGAGGTAAGCGATAAAGCCGTCATCGTAGCGGACGCGAAACTCAAGTCTTTCAAAGTTGTCCAGTTCAGGGGCGTTGAAAGCGGTGCGCAGGTAGGCGGTGGGGTTGATGTTGCGCATCCGGTTTTCCACGTCACTGATGATGACGGGATCAAAGCCCCCAAGGGCCATTGGTGAGACCCCGTTGGCCAGTGCCCCGATCTGGTCAACGTCAAGGTCCTCGCTCCAGATTGCCACTTCATCGATGTTTCCGTTCAGGTATTGCTGTTGCGCGTCGTTGGAGAAGCCGATATTGACGTGTCGCTGCCAGTTAAAGTCCGACTGTGACTTTCCGCCCCCGATAACAAACCTGCCGTCAATATAGACCCGCTGGCCGCCTGTTGAGCCGCCGTAGACATGAGCGAGGTGGTGCCACGCTCCGTCGGCCAGGGAGAGTCCCGAGGACCTGATGGTTTCATTGTTCCAGACCCGTGCCGCAATATTGCCGCCGATTAAGTAGAGGTGGCGATCATGCCCGCCGGAACCGAGGTTGCCATCAACGACACTGAAAAGCCCGGCGTTGGCATTGGTTGTGCGAAACCATAGTGAGCAGGTGTAGGATACCTCTGATACATCCATGGGTGCGCTGATATAGTCACCACCTCCATCAAAGCTCACCGAGGAGGAACCTCCCCCGGGTGGTGTTGCATCCGAAAATCCCGGTCCTGCAAGGGTTGCGTTAATGTTGTTGCCGGAACTATCGGCAACGTTGCCGTTAAAGTTCCAGTAACCACGGGGGTTTCCCGCCCCGGCGCCACCGGTGTCGATCTGGTAGCCGATCCCGGCGGCAATGGAGAGCCAGTTGCTGTCATTGAAAGCGGTGCCTGTCCATTCCTGCTGGAGTGAACCGTTGGCGGGCACCAGGAAACGTGACGGGGAACTCGGGGATATCATGCGGAATTCCGTGGTTTTCCTGCCGGTGCCAAAGGAAACGTCAGGGTGCTGTTCAGGGTAGTTTATCTCGGTTGCCAGAGTGGAACCATCGGGAGCCACCAGCGCCAGGTATTCACCCTTGGCTTCCAGCTGGAAGTCGGTATGCAACTCGCTGCCGACCCGGTCTTTACCCGAGGCGAAAACAACCAGGTAGCCACCTGCCGGTATTGCCACAGGCGGCAACCGCCAGCGGTTGAGGTTTTCCGGAGAATCGGTGAGAAACCAGCCATCTGCAGAGACGGAGTTGATCCCGGTGTTCAGGATCTCTATCCAGTCGGAGGAATCCCCGTCTTCATCGGTTAACGACCCGTCATTGGATGCCATGAATTCCGAGATTCGCAGGCTGGCTGTAGCATTAGTAAGACAGAGTATCAATGCCGAGACAGTGATGGAGAGGATGTGTTGCCAATTGACAGTCATCGGGAGGGGTGGGGGTGTGTAAAGGAGGGTGAGGGATTCCCAAAGTAATCTAATTTAGTAGTTTATCCAGTGCTCTTGCTGGCCATGCGTGCCTTGCCGGGTAGGTCACCTGCCTAGAGATTTTTCGGTTTATGTGGTATTGATCATTGAATTCTCCCGGGAATCCTTCATTCTACAAAGCTATTTTCCTACCTATTTTTTATGTCCCGTAAATCCCTGAGTCGTCGTAAATTCATTAAAGCCAGTGCTGCCGGTACTTTTGCCTTTCAATTTGTCCCGAGCCGGGTGTTCGGTGCCAATGAGAGGGTAGCAGTTGCCGGGATTGGATCCGGGGGCAAAGGTGCCAGTGATATTGCGGGAGCCAATGGAGCCGGTGCGGATATTGTTGGTCTTTGTGATGTCGATGAGGGACGTGCTGCCGGGACCTTCAAAAAATTTCCAAAGGCGCAGCGGTTCAAGGATTTTCGCAAGATGCTTGAGAAGATGGGTGACACGATTGATGCGGTGACCGTTTCTACTCCTGATCATATGCATTTTCATGCCGCCATGCATGCCATTGGTATGGGTAAGCATGTTTACGTGCAGAAACCTTTAACGCATTCAATCTGGGAAGCACGAACAATGGCCAATGCGGCTGCCAAGCATAAGGTCATTACCCAGATGGGTAACCAGGCGCATGCCGGTGAGCCTATTCGCCGCGCTGTTGAGCTTATCCGTGCCGGCATTGTCGGCAAGGTGAAGGAGGTTCACACATGGACCAACCGGCCAATCTGGCCACAGGGTCAGGCCAAAGCCCTGCCCGGGCAGGACATTCCCAAGGCAATGGATTGGAACCAATGGATCGGTCCCGCGCCCATGCGTGAATACAATGCCGGTTATGCCCCGTTTAAATGGCGTGGTTGGTGGGATTTTGGCACCGGGGCTCTCGGCGACATGGGATGCCATATCATGGACATGCCTTTCTGGGCGCTGAATTTAAAACATCCTGTTGCCGTGGAGGCCAAGCAGGAAGGCAATACTACCGAGTCGGGGCCAAACAGGTCGATTGTCACCTATACTTTCCCGGCCGGGGAATATAATTACAAGATGCCATTTGTTTGGTATGACGGCGGGTTCATGCCTGAGGAATCGGTTTTTGAGGGTACTATTGTGAACTCGAAAAACGCCAAAAAGTTTGACATGATCATCATTGGCGATAAAGGCAAGTTTCTCTTTAACCGCAATAGCACAAAGTGGAAAACCACCCCGGAATCCCTGGTTGGAAAGGTGGCTCCTGAGCAGACAATCCCGCGCGTGAAGAACGAGGATCAGGAGTGGGTAGACGCCATTCGTGGTAATGGTTCCGAGCCACTCTCCGGCTTTAACTACTCAGGGCCCTTTACCGAGACCGTCCTGCTTGGCAACCTTGCTATTCGCCTAGGTAAGCAGATTGACTGGGATGGCCCGAACCTGAAGGCTACAAATGCTCCCGAGGCGGCTCCGTTGATTAAGCGTGAATACCGTAAAGGTTGGGAAATTTAGCAGGTTCTTTGTCCTTTTCTCCATGCTTCAGCTGAAAAAAGCTGACAGAGTCCCGCTTACTGACTATGGGTTGCAGTGTGAACAAGTTCCTGATCCTTCCAGTTCTCTTTGTTACAGGATTATTTATTCTGGGTGGCTGTAAATCTTCAAATCCGGGGTTTGGACTACCCAAGGAGCGGACAGGGTTCTTTTCCAAGGCGCGTGCAGAGGAGCGCTCAATAAAATGGGGAGAGAAACGTGCGCGGTGGCAGCGACGTGAAGATGAGAAGTTCAAGCTGATGTTTGACCGGATGAAGGGGCATCGCTAGGCCAAGGGGCATCGCTAGGCCAGTTCCATTGCCTTGTGGGCAACCCCGATAGCGGCAGCGAAGTCACCGCCAACCGCCCAGTCAAAGCGTGTGGTGGAAGCGTGTGGCGGGATTGGAGAGCGAACGTAGAACGACGGCGCCCTTTCCTCGAATCCCTGCCGAACATGTTCAATATACCAATCGCGGAAACCGGTTTCTGCCAACCCGCCACCGATGACGATCAGGCCGGGATCAAGTTCACTTGCCTGGTCGCCCATTGCCCAACCGAGAATGTGGGCCTGATGACGGAAGATGGATCGGGCCAGTGGGTCCTCCTGTTCACAATAGTCACGAAGCTGGAAGGCTTTTTCCTCGATAGGAATTTCAATGGCAGCAAGAGGGTGGCTGGAGTTTTCCGGCTTGGCCAACTCAACACCCAACCTGCGGCGCAACGCCACCAGGGATACCCATGCCTCGAGTGAGCCCGGCCCCTTGCCGGCACATTCGGGAAGGCTCCCGTCATCTTCACGGAAGGGAACAGAAATGGCACCCAGTTCCATGGCCAGTCCGTTGGAGCCTTCATAGAGGTTACCTCCACCGAGGACGAAACCGCCACCAAGTCCCGTTCCGGGAGCGACGAAGAGCAGTGGCCCGTCGTGTCCCGGTCGTAGTAACCATTCACCGTAAGCGGCAGCATTACCATCGTTGGTCATGTAGCAGGGGCGATGGATTTCCGCGGAAAATTCATCTCTGATATTTGTTCCAACCCAGTCCTCATTAAGGTTGGCCTGCCCCCAGATGACTCCTTGCGATGAGGGTGCGGGAACATCAATTCCGGCAGCTGCAATTGCCTTGAAACTGATGGAGTTGTTTTCGCAGAGCTGATCGAGTGCGGCACGCAGTTGCTTGAAAGTTGCCCGGTATCCCTCACTTCCATGTGAGCGGACCTCGACCATCTCTCCAACCTGCCCCCCGGTGGCATCAAGCAGCGCTGCCTTTACCGTGGTGCCGCCGATGTCCAGCCCGGCAAAGTATGCGGCATCAGCCATATGAATGATTCCTATACGTCCTTGATGATGGTTTTGTCGACAGAAAGCAGGTCGTCACAGGCTTGTCCGACCCGCTCTGCCATTGCTTTCTCTGCCTTCTTCAGGTAGGAGCGCGGATCGTAAACTTTCTTGTTACCGATTTCCCCGTCAATCTTGAACACACCCTCGACGTTCTCACACATATGCGAGGCAACAGGACGGGTGAAGGCATACTGTGTATCAGTATCGACGTTCATCTTGATGACTCCATAACCGAGTGTCTCACGAATTTCCGAGAGTTCACTTCCCGAGCCTCCGTGGAAGACCAGGTCAAATTCGGCTTCATTGCCGTATTTTTCCTGAACGGCCGTCTGCCCTTGTTTCAATATCTCGGGCTGGAGTTTTACTGCGCCTGGCTTGTAGTGCCCGTGCACGTTGCCAAAGGTGGCAGCGAAGGTAAAGCGACCGAGCTCGGAGAGTGCCTCATGCACTGCAACCATGTCCTCCGGAGTGGTGTAGAGATCCTCGTCAGGAGTATCTTCTGATCCTGCTGCCCCGTCCTCTTCGCCACCGACCACGCCGGCCTCGACCTCAAGGATGATTTCCACCTCGGCACACTTTTTCAGGTAGGTTTGCGAGATTGCCATGTTCTCTGCAAGGGGCAGAATTGATGCATCAAGCATGTGGTTCTGGAAAAGGTTGTTCTCGCCTTTGGCACGGCGTGCCGCGGTGGCCTCAATGAGTGGGTCCAGGAATTCAGCAGCTTTCTCGGGCTGACAGTGGTCGGTATTCAAAGCAATGAGCACATCATACTGTTCAGCGAGTGCATGGGCTACTTCAGCCAGGATGATGGTTCCCTTTGTGGCATCACCGTGATTCAGTCCGGAGGCGAATTGCCCGGCTCCAGTGGAAAACTGAATGATGCCATCTGAATGGTTATCAGCAAAACCCTTCAGTGCTGCATTCAGTGTCGGAATACTCGAGCAGTTGATTGCAGGGTAGGCATAATCGCCCTTTTGGGCGGCGTCGAGCATGGAGGCGAATTGTTGTGGCGTGGCGATAGGCATAGCGGCGCCGAATTTAGAGGGAGGGTGGGGGATCGTCAAGGGGCGGAATCGGCATGTGCTTGCACCACGCGAAAAGGTGGCTAACCTGCCCGCTTTGCTTTGTGTTAAATTCGTGAAAACCCTGTAATATTATGCCCAAGAAGGTCGCATTTCTTACCGCCGGAGGTATTGCTCCATGTCTATCAGCCTCAATTGGGGCACTTATCGAGCGATATAATGAGCTTGAACCGGATGCCATAATGAGTGGCTACCTCAATGGTTATCAGGGGCTTTTGCTTGGCAAGTCGATCCAATTTTCTGATGAGGCAAAGAAGAATTATGACGTGCTTTTTGAATTTGGTGGCAGTGCTATCGGCAACAGCCGGGTCAAATTGACGAATGTCGAGGACTGCACCAAGCGCGGATTGGTGAAGGAGGGGGAAAGTCCCCTGCATATAGCTGCTGAGCAACTCAAGGCGGATGACATTGATATCCTGCATACCATTGGCGGTGATGACACCAACACAACTGCGGCGGATCTTGCCAAATACCTCCAGGACAACGGTTACGGACTCACCGTTGTAGGCTTGCCAAAGACAGTGGATAATGATGTGTTTCCGATCAGCCAGACGCTTGGCGCGTGGACTGCCGCGGAGCAGAGTGCCCTTTTCTTTGAGAATGTTGCCAATGAGAATACCACCAGCACTCGCCAGTTGATCATCCATGAGGTGATGGGACGTCATTGCGGCTGGTTGACTGCTGCTGCTGCCCGTGATTACCGCCAGCGCCTTGATGGTTACCGGTGGTTGCCGGAGCTTAATATCACCCGTCCGCGCTGGGAGGTGCATGCCGTATGGGTTCCGGAGATGAAGCTCGACCTTGACGGCGAGCTTACGCGACTTAACGCAATCATGGATGAGCATGACTGCGTGAATCTCTTCCTCAGCGAGGGGGCGGGAACAGATGCCATTGTGCGCGAGAAGGAGGCCGGTGGGGAGGAACTTAAGCGTGATGCATTCGGTCACGTGCGACTGGATGAACTCAAGCCGGGCCAGTGGTTTGCAGACAAGTTGAAGGAAAGCCTCTCCGCGGACAAGGTGCTTGTCCAGAAGAGTGGTTATTTCGCAAGGTCAGCCCGACCCAATGAACGTGACCTTGACCTGATCAAGCGCAGTGCTGCGGCTGCCGCTTCTGCAGCCATGGAGGGCAAAAGCGGCGTTGCCGCGCTCGATATGGATCAGGACGGTGAGATGTCGATCATTGACTTTCCCCGGATTGCCGGTGGCAAGCCCTTTGACATCAATGAACCCTGGTTTGATGAGCTATTGCTCGCTATTGGTCAACCCAAGGGTGCACCGGCAGCCGCTCACTAGGAATTTGCCACAGAATGGAAAGCAGTTGGCTGCCAAGTGGTCGGCACCCTGTGGGCTTTTCTAGTCGAGGGATTTATACCACTCGTAATATTCATCCTTGAGCTGGTCAATGCTGGGAATCGGGTAAAATAAAAGTTCCTTGTGGTGGGCAATCCAGAAACCTGTCCGCAGCTGAGTGAATGCCATCTGTCCAAAGGCGGCATCAAGGCTTATGCCCTTGATGCGCTTGTTCGGATTGCCGCGCACCTCAAGGATCTGTTCCCGCAGTTTGTGCGGATGGACATTGGGGATGGGGGACTTGTGAAACGGGTCTGCCTCGAGGCGGGTCAGGAAGTCGTCAATGTCGAAGTCGATTTGGTTGAACAGCACTTTTGGTGCCGATTTCGGTTTCGCGGGGTTGGTAATGTATTCACCGAATTCAGGAGGGCTCATCCATGAAAGGACGATTGCCCGCATGGGTGCAAGTTCCTGGAAGGTTCGTAGGTAGCCGGATTCATGTTCTTTATCGTAGGGTTTACTGTTGAGTTTCAACACCTTGCCCATCGTCGAGGTGATAAAGAGGTCCTGGAAGGCTGAAAGCTCCACATGTTCAAGCACCCGGTAGGTGGCAATGAACTTGGTGCGCTTCGGTTGGCCGGCTTCGGTGGGCACGATCTGATCAATGTAGTTATCAATTTTCAGGAAATCATGACGGTAGTCGGGGTCGATTTCCGCGAATACCACCTGGCCATGAAAATAGCGCGAGCTGCCCAGGGTGTAGTGCTTACCGAACTCCTCAGGAGGAAGGTTCGAGCCCACCAGCGCATAATTGGGCCACATGATTAGGTAAAGGTGTTTTTCGACCGGGTCACTCATGACTTAAAAGGATTTCGTTAATCGGTTGCCCTTGTCAAGCGGGCTTGTGCCCAAGGGCTTAAGGAAAATGATGTTTGATTATAGGGTATTGCAGTAGGCAGCAATACCGCTGGCTATTTCCTGAGCAAGGATATCACGGAACCATGACGTGGCACAGCGCCTGTTTTCCCAGTGGTTGCTGATGAAGCCGCACTCCACGAGGGCGGCGACACCACGGGTTTTTGTCAATACAGCATAGTGATGCTTCTTGCTGCCGCGGTCATTGGTATTGATCCGGCTGGCCAGGCGTTCCTGCACGCTCTGGGCGAGCTTCCTGCCTTTGGAGCTGATGTAGAATGTCTCAATACCCTTGATGGATCGGTTGGAATGGGCATTGAAGTGAATGCTCACGAAAATGGCGCCTGGGTGGCGGTTAGCGATTTTTGCACGGTAATCAAGCGATACGTAGGTGTCTGTGCGCCGGGTCATGACGACGGGAATACCCCGTTTTTTCAGCAGGATCTCGACCCTCTTGGCAACATCAAGGTTGAGCGTTTTTTCCGAGACTCCATACCAGCGTGCACCGTTATCCTTGCCGCCATGGCCGGGATCAAGCACAACAACCGTTTTAGCTTCGCTGGCGGCGAGTGCTAAAAAAGAGACAAAAAATGTGCTGAAAAAGGCACGGATAAAGGTGCTGGCCGACAAAATTACAATAACAAGTTAAGGTAAACTAACTTTAAATATACTTTAACTTAAGAATGGCGGCAAGATGAAGTTTTCAGTCACCAGTCATTTATGGGAGGTGTGTTCTGGGCCAAGTGCTTGGTTTCACTATTTGAATCTAAAGCTTCTGTAAATTTGAATTCTCCCGCTGATGCGCTATTAAAACAACACTTCCAGAGTCTGCGTTTTCGGGGAACACCCCCGGCAGGGCATCTCTGGTTTTCATTTACGATTATTTTTAAGCTTCCGAACTCATGTTTATACTGGCTAATTTCCTTATCGAAAAAGGTGCCGTTCTTTCGTTGGCTCTTGCCGTCATAGGACTGGTTGTGGCGGTCATTTTAATCCGCATGGTGGTGTCCCAATCCGAGGGAAGTGACTTGATGAAGAAGGTGGCCGGTTCTATTCAGGACGGTGCCAAGGCATACCTGCGTCGCCAGGTGGTGACCATCAGTATTATTTCCGCAGGCATTGCCGTGGTGTTATTTCTTCTTGCTCAATCAGGGAAAGTGCACTCGGCCATGCCGGTTGGTTTCCTGATTGGTGCCGCGTGTTCACTGGTGGCGGGATATATCGGCATGCGCGTTGCCGTTATGGCTAATGTCCGCACTACCCAGGCGGCAAGTGAGAGTGAGGGTAAGGCGCTCAATGTGGCTTTCAACGGAGGTGCGGTGACCGGCTTGCTGGTTGTTGGCCTTGCCTTGCTCTCGGTAGGAATTTTTTATCTGGTGATGACGGGGGAGGGTGCGGGCAATGACTCCAAGGCGGTGGTCGACAGCCTGATTGGTTTGGCATTGGGCGCGAGCTTGATCAGTGTCTTTGCCCGCCTTGGTGGCGGGATATATACCAAGGCGGCGGACGTGGGCGCTGACCTGGTCGGCAAGATTGAGCAGGGACTTGATGAGGATGACCCGCGAAACCCGGCAACGATTGCCGACAATGTCGGGGATAATGTTGGTGATTGCGCGGGCATGGCGGCGGATGTGTTCGAGACCTATGCGGTGAGCCTCATTGGAGCGTTGTTGCTGGGCACGTTGCAGGCTGGTGCGGATCAGGCGGCATTGATCTTCCCTTTCCTGATTGGTGGCATTGCCATTATTGGCTCAATCGTTGGCATCCTGTGGGTTAATGTGCGCAATGGCTCTGCCTCGCGCCTGCTGATGGAAGGCGTGTTTGTAGCTTCCCTGTTGTCGGCGATTGCCTACTGGCCGATAACCTCCAAGCTTTTCCCGGAGGATCTGCAAATAGGGGAAAATACCTACAGCGCGACTGACCTGTTCGGGTGTGCCCTGGTGGGCATTGTTATGACCTTTGCCGTGGTGCTGATCACCAATTACTACACGGCGACCAAATACCGGCCGGTGAAGAAGATTGCCCGTGCCTCCCAGACCGGGCATGCGACCAATATCATTGCCGGACTGGGAGTGGGTAACATGGCCACCGGCCTGCCGGTGGCACTGATTTGTGGAGCAATATGGACCAGTTATTCCCTTGGTGACCTCTACGGGGTATCCATTGCGGTGATGGCAATGCTGGCACTTGCCGGAATTATTGTCTCACTGGACGCTTTCGGGCCGATCACCGATAATGCCGGCGGCATCGCGGTGATGGGAGAGTTGCCTGCAGTTGTGCGCGAACGAACTGATGCCCTGGATGCCGTGGGCAATACCATGAAGGCGGTGACCAAGGGATATGCCATTGCATCTGCCGGGGTTGCGGCACTGGTGCTCTTTGGATCCTATTTCCTCGAACTTGAGGCAGCCCTTGGACATGTCGTCGAGTTTTCCCTCAAGGAGCCGGTGGTGATCATCGGGATGTTTATCGGTGGATTGCTGCCGTTCATTTTTAGCGCACTGAGCATGGATGCGGTGGGCCGCGCAGCAGGTGCGGTTGTCACCGAGGTGCGCCGCCAGATCAGTGAGCGGCCGGGAATCATGGAGGGCAAGGATGAGCCGGAGTATGCCCGCTGTGTTGATATTGTTACGCGCTCGGCATTGCGTGAGATGGTGATCCCGGCATTGTTGCCGGTAGTGACGGTTGTCGTGGTTGCCTCGATTCCTGCACTTGGCTACCAGGCGCTCGGCGGAGTGCTGGTTGGCACCATCGTTACCGGCCTTTTTGTCGGCCTTTCAATGACCGCTGCGGGAGGTGCCTGGGACAATGCCAAGAAGATGATTGAAGACGGTGCCTTCGGGGGAAAGGGATCGGAGGCGCACGCCGCTTCCATTACCGGCGACACGGTTGGCGATCCTTACAAGGACACCTCCGGACCGGCGATCAACCCGATGATCAAGGTCACCAATATTGTCGCCATCCTCGCCATTCCGATTTTCTTCCACGCGGAACCTAAGGAGGGCAATGAGGCTGCTGAGGAAAAGGCCGTTCAGGAAAAGGTTATTGAGAGCGGCAGCTGATCCCGGTAAGAGCCGTGTTGTTTATGACCTTGTCGGCTTCGGATAACCGGCGACGTTGGGTATTCTTGAGCTGTGCCATATTAACGGGTATACTCAAGGCAAACCCCTGACATGAAGTTTCCTCTTTCTTTTGCCGCCGGTCTTGCTGCCCAGGCACTGGCCGTGACCGCTCTCGCTGAACCGGTGATCTCGGAATTCATGGCATCCAATGATGCCACCCTGTCGGATGGTGACGGTGTTTTTTCCGACTGGATCGAGATTCACAACCCTGACCCGGATGATGCCGACCTGACCGGCTGGGCACTTCGTGATGAAGGCAATACCTGGTTTTTCCCGGAGGACACGATTGTCCCGGCGGGTGGTTACCTGGTGGTGTTCGCTTCCGGACAGGAGGTGGAGAATTATACCGATGCCGACGGTAACCTTCATACCACCTTCAAGCTTGATGCCGCCGGTGAACCGCTTGCCCTGCTGCGCGCGGATGGTGGCACGGCTTTTGAATATACGGATGTGCCCAGCCAGCACGAGGATGTCGGCTATGGGCTGGTCACCGGGCAGCGACAGCTGGTGACACCGGATTCCCCGGCCCGTCACCGGGTTGCGACCGCTCCGCTGGATGAAGAATGGAAGCAGGTGAGCTTCGATGATTCGGGCTGGAGATCCGGCAGTGCTGCCATCGGTTACAAGACCACCCCGGGGCCGGTGCTTGGCGGCGGCTCGGGATTTTACACTGCCTACATGATTGAGTCCGGCACCTCGGGAAACCAGAACTACAGTGGATCCCTCGGCATGGACTTTGATGTCCTGGAAGCAATCAGCGTTACCGACCTAGGGGTTTTTGATTCCGGAACCAATGGCTTGTCACGCACGGTTGTCGCCCAGCTCTGGAGGCGTAACGGCAACAGCGGGGTGTTGTTGAAACAGCAAGTATTCACGGCCGGGGATCCCGGGATGCTGGAGGGAGGCAACCGATTCAAGGAATTGACCGATGCGCTGATACTCGAGCCGGGAAACTACACCATGGTCGCTTATGGCTATGGTGCGGGTGAGCCCAACGGCAATTCTGGCGTGGGGGTAATAGACGGCATGGATATTGACCCCGGTGGCGGGTTGTTGCAATTTGTCGGAGGGGGTCGCTACGGTGCCGCGGGTAGCTTTCCCGGTTCCCTTGACGGTGGTCCTGCTAATCGTTATGCGGCGGGCACCTTCAAATACAGCCCCAATGTCTCCAATGATATCCTAACTGATGTCGGGGCGGTGATGTTTGATTCCAGTCCCGGTATTCTGCTGCGTGTGCCTTTTGATGCCGACGGTCCTGCTGATATTGACTTCCTGCAGTTGGAGATCGGCTTTGATGACGGCTTTGTCGCCTATGTAAACGGGGTTGAGATTGCCCGCCGCAATGCCCCGGCGCTACTTGCCCATGACTCGGCGGCATCCGTGCGCGGCAACGGTGCCATTACTTTACCGGTTTTCCTGCCGCCGGGAACCCTCCTGCCCGCGGGCAACGTGCTGGCCATACATGGCCTTAACTTCACCGCCGACAGCGATGATTTCCTGATCTCCCCGACACTGCTTGGAATCAGCAACAATGTGGATTCCGCGCGTTATTTCAGCCGGCCGACACCCGGTTTGCCGAATGACCCGGATGGGATCCTGGGCTTTGTTGCCGATACGCAGTTCAGCGTTGATCGCGGTTTTTTCCAAACTCCCTTCGAGCTTGTGATCACGACGACAACCGAGGATGCCGCCATCCGCTATACCGCCGATGGATCGCTGCCGACCGAGACCCACGGCACACTCTATACGGAACCGCTGACAATCGGCACCACCACGGTGCTGCGTGCCGTGGCGTTCAAGGAAGGGTTCGGATCAACCAACGTCGATACCCAGAGCTACCTTTTTCTTGATGATGTAGCGGTGCAGGGTGCCCGCCCGCCGGGCTATCCGGGCACCTGGGGAGGAGTGGTTGCTGACTACGCGGTTGATACCAACAGTGCCGACTACGCCCGTGCTGCAGGCAACGCGGCGTTCACCCCCGCGCAAGCACGTGCGGAAATCGTCGAGTCATTGCGGGCGATTCCCACCATCTCGATTGTCACCGATCGGGACCATCTGTTTGATGCAGCCACCGGCATCTATCCCAACCCCTCGGGACGTGGACGGCAGTGGGAGCGCCCGGTTTCCGTCGAGATCATCGACGTGGACGGCAGCGGAGCTTACCAGGGTAATGCCGGTCTGCGTATCATGGGCTACACCTCGCGTAACCTGAACACCACGCCGAAGCTCAACATGCGCCTGCTTTTCAAGAAGCAATATGGTGAGGGCAGGATGCAATACTCCCTGCTTGGCAGGGAGGGGCCGGAGGAGTTCAATACCTTTGCCCTGCGTGGCAACATCCGTGATGCCTGGGTGACTGAGTATTATGGTTTTGGCAAGGCGACCTACATTGGGGATGAGTGGGCCAAGCGAACGCAGTTTGCGATGGGCCAACCGGCATCGCGCGGCACCTTCGCGCACGTTTACTTAAATGGCCTCTACTGGGGCCTCTACAATCCCAGTGAACGGCCTGATGATGTTTTTGCTGCGCATTACATTGGTGGTGAGGCCTTCGAGTATGACGTGGTTAAGTTCTGCTGCCCGGACCGCTCAATTGCTGGTTCGATCGATGCTTGGGACGACCTGCTTGTCGCGGCGCGCTCGGGGCTCGGTGGCGATGCCGCCTACCAGCGGATTCAGGGCAACAATGCGGACGGCACACCGAACCCGGAATTTCCTGTTTTGCTCGACGTCGACAACCTCATCGATTACGTGATCAACGGTCAGTATCACGCCCAGGTTGACTGGCCGGGAAACTACTACGTCAGCCGTGACCGGGTGGAGGGGCGCACCGGGGGGTTCAAGTTCTTCACCTGGGATAATGACATTGCCCTTGGCGGCGCCAACCCGAACGTGGGAAACAAGGTGCAGGTTTCTGTCGGTCACAACTGGTGGACCGAGTCACCAGGCGAGATCGAGATAGCAATACGTGCCAATGCCGAATACCGCATGCGCTTTGCCGATCGCGTCTACATGCACTACCATCATGGCGGGGCGTTGACGGTGGCCAACAATATTACCCGCTGGCAAAAACTGGCAGCCTTGGTGAGACCGGCGCTCTTTGCCGAGTCGGCGCGCTGGGGCGATGCCAGGGGTTCAGCCCTACGCACGGTGCAGGATCACTGGGACGTTCAGGACCGGGCGATGGTGAACACCTATTTTCCCAATCGCCAAGCGGTGGTCTTCAGCCAGATGCGGGTCCACAACCTTTACCCTGCTCTCGATGCGCCGGAGTTTAACCAACACGGTGGGCATGTTCCTCCGGGATTCTCCCTGCGCTTCTCCGCTGATGCCACCGTGTATTATACCACAGATGGCTCGGATCCACGGCTTCATGGTGGTGCGCTAAGCCCGGTTGCCTCAAGTGCCTCGACAGACCTTGCTTCCGTATCATTGCTGCGCACCGGAGCTGTTGTCCGCGCGCTGGTTCCCCGGGACGGGTCGGAGGGAGATTCCTGGAGTAAAGCGGATTTTGACGACTCGTCATGGCTTGGCGGAACCACCGGTGTTGGTTATGATGTGGGTGTTGGCTTTGAGGATGATATCTCACTCGATCTCATGGACGTGATGCGTAACGTGCACCCGGGTGTTTACTTGCGTATCCCGTTTGACGGTAACAATGCCACGGACTTCCAAAGCCTGACCTTACGCATGAAGTATGATGACGGCTTTGTTGCTTACCTCAACGGTGTGCGCATTGCCCGGCGCAACGCACCGGAAATCCCGGCATGGGATTCCCGGGCTACGGGTTCCCCGACGGACCAGCAGGCGATCATTTTCGAGGATATTGACATTACAGCCTACAGGAATCTGCTCTCCCCAGCGGGAAACTTGTTGGCGATCCACGGACTGAACGTTGGTGCCGGAAGTTCCGACTTCCTGATCGTTCCCGAGATTATCGGGCAATCCCTGGGGGGCGGTGACGCGTTAAAAATCAATTCCACGACTCGTGTCCGGATGCGGGCCTTTGATGGCTTCGAGTGGTCGGCTCTAAATGAGGCGACGTTCATTTCCGGTGCGGCTCCGGATGCTTCCAGGTTGGTGATCAGCGAGATCATGTACCATCCTGCAGGTTCTGATGTCGCGGGAGAGTTCATAGAAGTGATGAATATCTCCGCAACGGACACCCTTGACCTTACCGGCGTGAATTTTACCGATGGGATCAATTTCCGTTTTCCGCTTGGGTTTATCCTTGAGCCTGGTGAGCGGACGGTTGTGGTTGCAGACCCGGTGGCCTTTGCGATTGCCCACCCGGGGGTGCGGGTTGCCGGCACTTATAGCGGCGCACTAGATAACGGTGGTGAAAGCGTGGCTCTGGCTGATTCTTCCGACAGTGTTTTCCTGGCCTTCGAGTTTGATGATGACCTGCCCTGGCCGGAGAATCCCGATGGTGGCGGCCCGAGCCTGGTGCTGATCTCCCCGGAGAGGGCACCCGACCATCGCTTGGCTGCCAACTGGCGCTCCAGCATTTCAGACGGAGGAAACCCTGGGTTAAGTGACGCGGTGCCCCTCGAGGGTGGTAAGTTGATTTCCTATGCACTGGCTTCGTCGCCGCAATTGGTCGTCTCGGCCACGGGGGAACTTCAATTGCGCATTCACCGAAACCTTGGAGCGGATGCGGTGGACATTTCCATTGAGGTTTCCGGGGATCTCAAGTCTTGGCTACCCGCAACTGTCCGCCCGGTTAGTGAAAACGATCTCGCTGACGGTACCCTTGAGAGAATCTACGGTTTTGACCTGCCCCTGGAGGAGAATGGCAGGCAGTGGTTTGTGCGGGTGGTGGTGAGTGAACGCTAGGGGTGGCAACGATTGTCCCTGCTCATCGGCAAGCGTGTGATTGACTGACCGGGACGGTTCCCGTATTGAATTAGGTCGCGTCATGCCCGAAACGAATTTCACTGCCCTCGACTGGATCATTGTCGGAGCCTACCTGCTGGGAACGGTGGCCATTGGCTTGTGGGTCAACCGCTACATCAGGGGAATGGGGGATTTCCTGGTGGCCGGGCGCTCGCTGAGAACCCGGCTTGGAATCGCTACCATGATTGGCTCAGAGCTTGGGCTGGTGACGGCCATGTTTGCTGCCCAGAAGGGGTTTACCACCGGCTTTGCCGCCTTTCACATTGGCCTGATGGCGGGCATCGCAACACTGGTGGTGGGCATTACCGGCTTCATCGTCGTGCCGCTGCGGCGCATGGGAGTCATGACGATCCCCGAGTTTTACCAGAAGCGTTTTGGCAGCCGTCGGCTGCGCATCTTTGGCGGGCTTGTTCTGGCTGCGGCGGGGATCCTGAACATGGGCCTGTTCCTGCGTGCCGGTGGGGAGTTTGTTGCCGGCATTACCGGCATTGAATGGGAGGCGGTGAAGTGGATCATGACGGTGATGATCCTGCTGGTACTCGTCTACACTGCCCTCGGGGGCATGGTCTCGGTGGTGATTACCGACTATGTGCAGTTTGTGGTGCTTTCCTTCGGGTTGCTTTTGGCCTGTGCTCTAGCGGTGGTCAAGGTTGGCTGGAACAACCTTGTTGACGGGGTCAATACCATTCATGGTGATGGAGGGTTTAATCCATTTGCCACGGATGGCGCGGGCGGCTCCTACGTTGGATGGATGTTTTTCATGGGAGTGATTTCCTGCGCGGTGTGGCAGACGGCGGTGATGCGTGCCTGTGCGGCGGAGAGTGTTGCGGTGGTCAAGCGGATGTATCTCTGGTCGTCACTGGGTTTCATGATCCGTTTCATGATCCCGCAGTTCATCGGAATCTGTGCGCTGGTTTATTTTTTCCAGAGTGGGGAGCAAGGGGGGCGTCCTGCTTCGTGGACGGTTGGAAATAAGATCTTCTTCGAAGGGGATATTGATGCGACAATGCGCGCGATGCCGGTGTTTCTCGGCCAACTGCTGCCGATGGGCATCATTGGGCTGGTGGCAGCAGGCATGATTGCGGCCTTCATGTCGACCCATGATACCTACCTCTTGTGCTGGGCCTCGGTGTTGACCGAGGATGTTGTCAACCCGTCCCGCGGCGGCATGATGTCACAGAGGGCAAGGTTGCTGCTGACCCGTGTGCTGCTCTTCGTGATTGCCGGTTTCCTGGTGATCTGGGGTCTTTGGTATGAACTTGGCCAGGACCTGTGGGACTACATGGCGGTCTCCGGATCCATTTATTTCACCGGCGCCTTCGCCATCCTCCTGCTTGGAATTTACTGGAAGGGTGCCACTGCTACCGGGGCTTTCACAGCTTTAAGCATCGGCCTGTTGGCGGTGGTCGGACTCAAGCCGGTGCAGGAGTTGTTGAATATTGATGAATTTATCAAGGAGAAGGGCATTGGCAGTGAACACATCGGTTTGTCACTGGCGGCACTTGCCCTGGTGGCGATGGTTGTCGTGTCACTGCTTACCTCCAACACTGGCAGGAACAACGCAAACCAAACAACACTGCAATAGTCGATGAATGAATGGATTTTTTTCTGGGGATCCCTGCTGATCGTGACCCTGCTGTTCTACACCGTGATGGTGGTGTATGTCTCGATTGGCGGATTCAAGGACATCAGGCAGATGTTCCGCTCCCTTTCCGGCGATGGGGATGATAAGCCTGAACGGGAAGGAGATGACGAGAGTCATTAACCCGCTTCTGCCAGACTTTTCACAAGCTGCAATTGGTTGCGGGCACGCTCAAGGTTGTGCCCGGGGTGGTGGATTTTGTAGTAGGGATCGCCGAGCAGATAATCGGTGAGAAAGCGCATGGCCTGCTCATGGGCAACAAACTTACCGGCAAGGGGCAGGAGTTCGCGCTCGCGGGCAGTCAGCATGTCACCACAGCCGTGCAGGAAGCCATTGGTGAGGTGATCAATGATTTCTTGATCGGCAGTAACACGATTAAGGTCGGTTTCATCCTCGGCGGCAGTCGCGGCGGCACTTCGTACAAGGTCACCAAAGTCATGCAGGAAGCTGCCCGGCATGACCGTGTCGAGATCGATCACGCAGGCGACCTTGCCGGTCTTGGTGTCGAAAAGGACATTGTCGAGCTTGGCATCGTTGTGGACGATGCGCTCGGGTACTGATCCCTCAGCTATTGCCCCGGCGATAACCGGGCACCAGTCCCTGTGTTCAAGGATCGCCTCGATTTCTTCTCTTGCGCCATCTGTGCGCCCTTGCGGATCAGCCTCGAGCGCGGAGAGGAAATCGCCCAGACGGCGCGGGGTGTCATGAAAGCCGGGGATAACCTCGTGCAGGCGCGGGCCCGGAAGATCGCAAAGATGACGGGCAAACTCACCGTAGGCTGCTGCGGCGCAATACGCCTGTTGCGGTGTCGGCGGGACGGTGGCGGTGCGGGTGTTTTCTATGTAACGGACAAGGCGCCAGGCATCGCCTCCGGCATCCCGGTGAAAGCTCACGTCCTCAACGGTGGGGATCAGCTCCAGCGTGGTGGCGCCTCTTGAGCGCAGATGAGTGGTGATCCGGGAGAAGTTGTCCATCAATGTGGCGGCATCGGGGAAAATGGCAGCGTTGATGCGTTGCAGGATGAAGCGCGCGGAATCCGTCCCGACGAGGAAGGTGTCGTTGATGTGGCCGGCACCAAGTGGCGAGAGGTGCACCGGCGGAGGTGCCCCGGTGGCAAATTGCGCGAGAATCTCGACGGGATCGGTCACTTGACCACTGGGATCCTTGCCGCGACGGCTTTTAACCGGCGCCCGGGTGGGTGCTTCAACGGTACACGGGCGGGATCAAAGGAGGCGCTTGGCAGGCGTGGGCTTTCACTCAACGACACGTACCCGGTAAAAGGCATCCTTTGAGCCGGCAGGTATGTTGCTGTCGGTGTAGCTGGCAGTCTCGCCGGCGCCGGTTGTGCCGTCATCCACTTCTGTCCAGTTAAAGGTGCCTCGCCCTAGGGAGCGGTCGACTGCATAGGTGATTCCCGGCTTGGAATTCCACGTGATCTCGACCTCGGTGTCTGAGTTGCGAATCACAGAGATGATTTCAAATGGCGTGCTGCTTATCAGGCTACCGACGCCGTTGGCCATGATGGAAGCGACCTCCTCCCCGCTCAGTGCGGTGCGGAACAGTCCGACGTCGTCGATCAGGCCGATCCAGCGGAACGAGGTACCGACGTCGCCACCGCCGCCAATGTGCAGGTCCTCATCATCGTGGTTGAATCCGTCGGCGATGTTGCTGTTGTTGGGGCTGAAGGCAACAGGGTTGGAGGTGCTCATAAGCGAACCGTCGACATAGAAGGTCTTGGTGTTGGTAAAGCTGTCATAGGTGATGGCAATGTGGTGCCAGTTACCAAAATCGACCGACCCGGCGGAGGCCGCGTTCCACTCGCCGTCATTTTTACTCCCGCCGCCGTTCCAGAACTGCCATATCCCGTTAGGGTTTTTATAGATAATCCAGCCGTGACGGAAGGCTCCACCGGGTGCGACATCGTCGCGGTTGGTGATCGGTGAGCGGTGACCGCCGCCGGCGGTATCGGCGTTTGCCCACAGTGTCACGCTGAAATCCCTCGTGTTGAGGGCGACATTCCAAGGGATGTCGATGTGCCCGCCCCCGGCAAACAGGGCGGCGGTGGCGCTGGCAGCGTTGGCACCGGGCTGGCTGTAGGTGATGACACCCTGGTCAAGACCGTCAAAGCCGTTGCCCGAGGCATCGGTTGAATCGTTGTCCAGTGGCCACCAGGCGACCAGTGGATCGGAGATGGCAACGTATGCAGCCAGTGGCACGGTTACTGTCGGGCTCACCGGGTCATTGCTGCTGATTTCGAGTTGGGCGGTGAAGTAGCCGTCTTTACCATTGGGATTAAAACTGACGTCAATGTTTCCTGTTCCCCCACCGGGGGCAAGCGTGGCAGGGTGGGAGGTGACCGCGAAGTTTGCTGCATCGGCACCGGTCACGCTCACCCCGGAGATGTCCAGGGCATTGGCTGCCCCGTCATTTTGCAATGCGAGCGAGACATCTACAGAATCACTGTTGGCCGGTAACCTGCCGAAATCGAGTCCCGTCCCGGCGATCAGCTTGGGGTCGGCGTTGAAGGAAACATCAATCTCGGTGAGGCCCCACTTATCACCTGTGGTGGTGGTGCCGTCGAATGCCAGTTGGATGAACCGTGCGCCACTGGCAGATGTGGTAACATCTCCAGCATGGCTGACAGAACCATCGCCACCGTTTGTAAAGGCATGGTAGGTGCCCGGCCCTGCAAAAGTAGTCGTGGTACTGTAGTCGATGGTGACACCTGTAGGTGCGCCGAGGGCGTAGGCACTCCATGCAAATGTGGTGATGTCTATAGCAGAGACGTCGGTGATAGTGCCGAGGTCAATCGTGATGGTTGCAGCGAGGGGAGTTGGGTTCCATGCGACAATATCAGTGTTTTGTGTCGGGGGACTATTGGGAGCGAGGACGCCATCGGTCAGGTCGCCACTGGCAAAGGGTGTGTTAGCCTGGTTGCGGGCAGTGCCTGCGATGTCATCAAGGTAGTAAGTGCCACCGCTGAAGCCGGGTGCAATACTGTAGCTGTAGGTGAGCGCAGCGAATGCCGGGTTGACTAGAGTGAGCAGTGCTGCTGCGCATAGTGTGGTTTTCATTTTCATATGCATCCTATTTTAGTTTTTTCGCGAACCCGACAAAATGACGGTTTAATAAGGATAGCAATTTATCAGGGAGTGGTTGCAACAAAAAATGAAAATTTCATGTTACCGCAGCGAGACGCGCAACCTGACGAAACGGGTATTGAATGTTTCTCTCGCCGGCAGGACCACTGTCATCCTTGCGGTGCCATTCCCGAGGTTCTCTGAACTTACCGGCCCTTGCCGGAGGGTCCATTCTTTGAGTTCCTCTGAGATTTCAACAAGAACTTCGACGTCATCAGCGGCGAGGTTTCGCGAGAAAGTAAACAGCGTGTTGCCGTTTTCATCGATGGTAATTTGCGCTGCCCTTGGCGCAGATTCACCCCATTGCGCGTAGGCAAGCAGTGCGCTCGCGCTGCCTCCCGGGAAGCTGGTTGAGTCGCTGCTTCCCGGAGAGCCGCCGGGCAGCGTGGATGAGCGCCAGTTCGCCGGCTCGGCGGGGTCGGGGTTTGTTGCCGGGTTAATCAATACCAGGCTGTGACCCGTGCCGTCCGCATCCTCCGGCCAGGGAGCCCTGTCGTCGTAGGCGAATTCCTGCACGGTGCTGCCGGTGGCATCATCAATCTTGATGGTCTCACCACCGTTACTCAGCGCACTGCCTCCAAGCAAATCTGAACCGGTGACAATCAGCCGTGCGCCGGGTGCCAGCATGGTGCCCGCAGCGAAGGAGAAACTGATCCCGGAGGTGAAGCTGATCCCGGTGAGGTCGAGTGTGGTTGAGTCACTGATGTTCATCAACTCGATAAATTCCTCCATCCCGTCGCCGGCAGGGTGATACATGATCTCGGAGACGACCAGGTAACGCTGTGCATCGCTGGGCATGGGCGGAGTCTCGACCTGAGCAACCTGTCGCCCGGCTTCATCGAGCAGGGTGAGGATTTCACCGAGGTTTGAGAGGTGACCGGAGTAGTTACCGAGAACGATACGCGCTTCACCTCCCCGTGGTGAGGTAACCCGGTTCCGGAACGCGGCGACATCGGGGCTGAGGAAAACCTTGCCGCGCTCGCTATCGGTACCGAGCGCAGGAATCACCGCCCCGGGCGGGAAGGTAAAGCTGATACCGCCCTCCATGCGCCAACCACTGAGGTCGACGGCGAAGGCGTTGGGGTTGACCAGCTCGATGAACTCTTGGTCCTGGTCGCCGGAGGCGGGGTTGAACTCGATTTCACCGAAATGAATCACCGGGTCGGCAGGTTGTGATTCGGGCACCAGCCCGAGGCCGGTCGGGCCGTAGGTGGTGAACAGGGCATTGCGCCGGGCCGGCAGGGAGATGTTGATGACATTGGACAGGGTTCCCTCCAGGCTGGTGATCCCCTGGGCCGACCACAGCTCCCGGTCAAGTTTGGCGGCAGCTGAGATTTGCCCGGTGAAGCCGTTGACCAGGTTCTCAAAGTAGTTGCCTGTGGCCCCGGGCCGATCGACAAGCTGCGGGATAATGAGCATGTCACTGCTTCCTGAACTCTGGTTTACCGCGTGAACGGCGAGGACGTTCCTACCTGCGGTGAGTATGATTCCCGGCAGGGGGAAATCCTCGAAGTGCACGGCGAGTGAGTCGGAGTGGCTTGATGCGGTGGAATTGAAAGCCGCATTGCCACTGACATTTGCGCGCGCAACCTCGATGCCGTTGAGGTAGGCAACGAAACCATCGTCGTATTTCATCTGCAGCAGTAGGCTGGTGAACTCAGCGGGATTGCTGACATTGAATTCAATGCGCGTGTAGATGGAGGTGGCCCCGTCTGCCTCCTCGCCGGGATTCACGCGCGTTGTGATCAACTCCGCGTAGTCACCCGGGTTGTTCTCGTAGCCGATGCCAAGGCTGCCGCTTGACCAGCCGTTGGCAGCGGCATCAAAGTTTGGTGTGAACCAGCTGGCATCGATGGCAGCATCGACCGGGACGTGGTAGGATGCGCCGGTTACACCAACTGCCCCGGAGACAATCACAGTGCTCTCGCCTGCCCCGCCAATTGCCAGGTAATCATCAGCTAGGTTGCGCAGCCGGCGCATATACATCTCCCGGGTGACCGGGTTGTCGAGGATGGCGGCGTGCATGTGGTTTTGCCAGACAGGGTTCGGGTTGCCGTTGATCAACTCCTGGGTGTGCTGCGCGTCGCCGTAGAGGGGGTTGGCCCAGTTTTCGTGGGTGATTGTCCTGCCGCTTGGCAGTCCCTGGTCGCCGTCCCAGGGAAAACGGAACCATTCGCCGCGCCCGGGA
>JAAESJ010000295.1 GCA_024229495.1 Verrucomicrobiaceae bacterium
TCCCGGAATAATTACTCTCATCAGCAAGATTATGCCACTGGTTGGGATCTTTCGCCATGTCATAGAGTTCCTCACCTCCCTTGTTGTAGTGGATGTAGTGAAAGCGCTCGGAGCGCACGGCGTGGTTGGGTCCGTGCCAGTCGGGAGAATGGGTGATGACGGCCGGGTAAGGCCATTTGGCCTGTGGATTGCGCACCAGGGCGGCAATGCTGCGACCATCAAGTTGAGAAGATGTCTGCGAGGGAGGCAAGCCGCAAAGATCGATCAACGTGGGGTAGAGGTCGAGCAGGCTCACCGGCCGAGTGCAGGTGGTCACCTGGCTGTTGCCGCCGAGTGCCGCAGGCACGTGGATGATGAGTGGCGTGCGCGTGGTCTGCTCCCAAAGTGCGGACTTGGCGAATTTTTTCTCACCCACATCATAACCATGGTCTCCCCAAAGCACGATGATCGTATTCTCAGCATAAGGACTCAGCTTCAGGGCATCGAGCACGTGCCCAACACAGGCATCGGCGAAGGAGGCCGCCGCCAGGCACCCCTGTACAGCCTCTCTCCATTTTCCGCTTTCCCGGATAATGCCCCCCGCCCTCGAGGCCATTCGCTTGCCGCCCTCGGGTATGTCGTCAAAATCATCGGTCCGGTGCTCCGGTAGCCGTATTTCCTTAAGCGGGTGCATGTCGAAATATTTCCCTGGTAAATACCAGGGCAGGTGCGGCAGGTAGATGCCACAACCCAGGAAGAAGGGTTTTTCGTGCTCCTCTTGCAGGAATCCGGCCGCACCCTCGGCAGTCTTCCAGTCCGCCGTCTGCTCAGTTGTTGCTTCAACCGGTGCCCAGTCAATGAGGCGGGCGAGAATTTTATTGGTGAACTGCTCCTTCAGCCCGTGGCGGTAGCGCTTGCCCTCCGGGGGACGGGGCGTGCCCATGCGGGTGCTGTATTGCTGATCCCAGGCAATGGGATCGGAGAATTTCCCGTGCGCTTGGTGATAGAGCTTACCGCCCCCCCATGCCTTGTAACCGTGCTTGCGGAAATACTGCGGCAGGGTCACCCAGTCCCGGTATTGCGGCATATCACGGAACCAGTTCAGGTTCCCGTAAATACCCGTTGTCGATGGACTCAGTCCCATCATCACCGCTGTCCGGGAAGGGCTGCAAAGGGGAGCCGCACAGTGTGCCTGCTCAAAGAGCACCCCACGCCCGGCCAGCGCGTCAATGTTTGGGGTCTTGGCCTGCGGGTGCCCGCCGAGGCAGCCGACCCAGTCATTCAGGTCATCAACGGCAAGGAACAGGACATTTGGGCGGCCCTGCTTTTGATCCCCAGCCTGCGCACTGGAACACGGCCCCGGGGAAAGTTGAGCGACAAGCAGGAGTATCAGCAGGCACCGGATCATTGTGCCTGGGCCTTGAAGCTGAACCGCGCAGCTGCGGATCCCCCGCTCACGGTGATCTCCTTCACCTTCTCTCCGAATTCCTCATGCCAGGCGGCAATGGTATACTTGCCGTCCGGTAACTCTGGGATCCGGAACGCACCACTGGCGTCAGTCACCGCAAAGAAAGGGTGATCCATGACAAAGAAATGGGCCGTCATCCAGCGATGAAAATCACACTTGATGGTGATCGGCCCCTCCTTCTTGGTGAACACCTTTTTGCGGTCCGGTGAGTTGGCCGGCTGCGCAATGTTGAAGGCGCGGTTTTTAAAGGAGAGTGAGCGGATGTTGTGAATAAAGGGGTCACCATTCTTCATCAAAACCTCCTGGCCAACCCGTATGCCCTGCACGCGGGGCCGGAATATCGAGCCCTTCTGGTCAATTACCGCGGGTTGGTCCGGAACAGGATAATCTTTATCAGCAAGCCCCTTCTTCACATAAACAAAGACGTTGGCAATTCCGCCGCCATTACTGATGAGCAGTTTCTCATCAAGGGGCGCACTGTCATGCAGGGCACGGCTCTCAGGATCCATCCGGACCGGCGCCCGCTTCGGCCTCTTACCCTCAAACCGCACGGCCCCGGAAAGTGCCGGCCCTTTCGGCTTTTCCTGCGGCACCACGTCTGGCCTGGGTTTTGGCTTTGGCTTAACTCCAGGCCCTGCCTCCGGCCTGCCTTCACGCAGCACGTGATTGAGAATCTTCACGAAAGAATTACCGCGATTTTTCATATCCGGGTCGATGCGTTGCTTCTCAGCCCAGAGCCGCCCCAGTAATACCTGCTGCCTGGCATGCATGCCCGCCATTTTCCGGTCCACCCAGGGCTGATGCCCATCACCACCGCCCGGATAATCTGCCGGGACCTTATTCTTCTCAATACGCGCCAGCAATGCCGAGTTGGGTGAACCCGATGGCTTCTTGCGGCTTTGCGCTGCAAGGTCCTTCGAGTCATCGGGATGCTCAGCATCAAGATTTTTGAGGCTGGGAACTGTAATGTCGATCGAGGTGTCGAGAACCTCGGCATCAATAATGGAGCGGCGAA
>JAAESJ010000296.1 GCA_024229495.1 Verrucomicrobiaceae bacterium
CCTTGCCTACAGCGGGACCGCCACTGATGGCTCTGACTTCACCGGGGTTGCCACGGCAACCATTGCCGATGGAGCCTCATCCGCTGACCTTGACGTGGACACCATTGCTGACAGCCTCTATGAGGGTGTCGCCGAGACCCTTACCGTGACCATCACGGGAATAAGTGGTGCCGGTGCCACCGGTGCCACCACCTCGGCGACTACCGCCATTGAGGACGGCGACATTGCGCCTGAGCACAGCATTGCGGCTGTTTCCGAGTTGGTAAGAGAGGGGCAGGCGATCGAATTTACGGTAACCTCCAGTGTTGCGGCAACCGTCGACACGAAGTTTACGCTGAGCTACACCGGTGACGCGGATCCCGACGGTGATTTCATTGCCACTTATACGGGCAGCATTCCTGCGGGATCGACTACCGGCACCATCAGCATGGCATTGCTTGAGGATGGCAAGGAAGAGGGTGATGAGGCCCTGATTGGAAACCTTGAAAGCGTAAGCCTGGGTTCTGTCAGCGCGGCTGGATCAGAGGCTTTCATTGAGGTTGATGACGGATCAGGCAGTCTGGTATTCCAGGCTGATTTTGAGGGCGTGAGCGCTGAGGACACCCCCGGTGGCACGTTGATCAACACGGATGCCCCCGCAGCAGCCAATGCCGGAACGGCAGTGGGCAGCTGGGAGAACATACC
>JAAESJ010000297.1 GCA_024229495.1 Verrucomicrobiaceae bacterium
GGCCATTGAAGGAGAATTCAATGGTGGGCTGCCCTTGGCACTAATGCGCCATATTCGACCATGATCCTTGTCTCGGTCGGGATGTCGCAAAGAGGCCTGGTAATGTCCAATAATGGGGTTGAACCAGTCGGCTATGTAAAGTGCGCCGTCGGGACCGATGTTCAGGTCTACCGGGCGAAAAGCGTTGTGCGAAGAAGTGAGTAGCGGTTCGAGTGTTGTTAATTTATGTCCAGCTCCATCAGTTGTGGGTCGGAGCCGAGCAATGTTGCGTGCGAAATATCCAGCAATCAGGAAGTCTCCCTGTAGGTCCTTTGGAAGGTGTGGTGAGTCGACAATATTAATTGCCATGGATTTGATCTTCGTTGCGCCAATCTGCATTGCGCCTCCCCAGTAACCACCGGTAATGTGGTCGGTATGAATCATGCTAGGCAGAAGTTCACTGACTTCACCGCCGTTGCTCTTAATGAAGGGTTCACCCCAGTCACCAAAAGCAAATCCCCATGGGTTGCCACCACCCGAAGTGCGTCGATAGCTGTGCAACTGACGGCGAAGTGGCCGAAGGCGCCAAGAGCCATGCTCATCGAGTCGGCGAATGCCCCATGGTGTCTCTACGCGCGAAAAACAGTGTAAACCTTGGCTAAAAAGCAACTCTCCACCGGGCGTCCATGCGAAAGAGTTAATGTTCTGATGCGTGTCACCAGTGCCGAAACCGGTAAATAGGGTTTCCTTCTGGTCGGCTTTGCCGTTCCCGCTTGTGTCTTTGACATGAATTAAGTCACGACCGTTACCTATATATACGCCACCGTGCCCCAGAGCGAATCCGGTCGGCATATTTAACCCGGCGGCGAAGGTGGAGCTTTTATCTGCCCTGCCGTCTCCATCGGTATCTTCAAGGATGATTAGTTTATCGTTTGCTTTTGTTCCTGGCTTTAATTGAGGATATGCCCAAGTGCATAACACCCAGAGACGCCCGTGTGGATCCCAGCGGAAAC
>JAAESJ010000298.1 GCA_024229495.1 Verrucomicrobiaceae bacterium
ACGGTCTCAAACATCGTGTCATAACCCCTGAAATCCGCGAGCACCGCAGTCACCATGTTGGGCACCTTGGTCTCATTCACCGTCTCCTCAATATAGAAGCTGGAAACCTGCCCTTCACTTGCCGGCGAATGCGCGTCCCCCCATCCCGGGAAATCACCGGTAGCAGCCAGTAAAAGAATCCCGACAACGACAACTGCAACAAAACCGAAAAATTTCATGGCCATTTCTAGTCCCTCGACCTCCTGGCTGTCGCAAAAACCGTGGCAATCATGATGACAGTGGAGACTCCTGCTCCGACCGCAGCCTCGGTGAAAGCCACATCAACCGCGCCCATCTCCGCCCACAGCAGGCAGATGAGAAATGAATAGATGCCGAATACAAGTGTTGCGCCGAGTAAGTCCTTCACGCGCAAGGAAATGATCGCGGCAATGACCATGAATACGAGAATGATAATGTCAAACTGCCAGATCATTTAGTTCCCTTACCTTTCCCTCCACCATCCCCAGCAATGCGCGTTGCCGAGGGTGTTAATTCCGTATCCCCGCCTGGAGAATCATCAAGGCTGACAATACCCTTCTTCTTGGGTCTGGCGACCGGTTCAATCCCGTCATCATATCCCGCCTGCATCAGGGCATGAGTACTTGTCGGACTGGTCAACATAATGAGTACCCCAATGGCCATGATCTTGACCACCACAAACAAGTCTGTCCAGTGCGACCAGTCAAAATGATGCAACACCTGCAATGCCATTGCCCCGGTAATGAGCATTGTTGAAAGGGTGTCCCCCTTGCCCGCTGCATGCATGCGGGTATAAAAGTCCGGGAAGCGCACAATGCCCACAACCGCCCCCAGGAAAAAAAACAATCCCGCCGCCATCAGGAGAATACTCAAAATATTAATGATCATCTCAAGTCATTTCCCCCTTACCCGAAGAACCGGCACCATAGGCCGGCCTGGTCTTGTTAAAATACCGTGCCGCTGCAAGTGAACCAATGAAGTTCAGCAGCGCGTAGGCAAGAGCGAAGTCAACAAACATCGCAACATCATCAAAGAGCATCCCGATAATGATCAGCAATACTGCGGTCTTAGTGCCAATAACATTTACGGCCACAATCCGGTCAATGGCCGTGGGACCCACGATGATGCGGTAAAAAACCGGAGCCATCATGAGGAGCAGGGTGATCCCCGAGTAGATAAAAAATGTTTCCATTATGGCATTGATTGACCGTCGTCACCAAAAACACGCCTGACTCGCCCCGTCATCGGACCGGTCAATCCCCGGGCAGCCGCATCGCTGATTGCGTGAACAACAAATACATCACCCTCAATTTTCATGGTTACAGTCCCCGGGGTAAGGGTTATCGACTGAGCCAGAACAAACTTCTGAAAATCGGTACTGAGTCCACTGTTGAAACTAACCAGTTGTGGCTCCATCTCCTCACGCAACCTGGGCGAGAAGGCAAGCCGGAGAACATGGAGATTGGCGAGGATAATTTGCCCGAAAAGCCAGAGCAGGTATCCCGGAATGCGGAAGAATTGCAACAACCTTGCACGCGGGGCAACCTTACGGTCAGAAAAAAGCATATCTGAAGACCACCATGTCACCAGAGCACAGGAAACAATCCCCAGGGAAAAATGAAACCAGTCCATCATCCCGGAAAGAACCACCCAGGTAATGAGAAGAACGCAGAAACTCAGCATGCGGTACATAGCAAAGGCAACATGATAAACCGTCTATTACAACGATTACTTGTGTAACAACAGCACCCTCATTATGCAAGGAAATTTGCCCCTAATTACTCGCCTTGAGAACACTCTGTTGATACCGTAATCCCATCACTTTCGCTCCGATGGCGGATCACTGTTGCTTACTCCCCGGTAGCACCCTTCCAGTCATCAGTCTTGAAAGGTCCCGCCGGCAACCCCTCCTTGTTTGACAGGTTTGGATTAACCATGTGATGCCATCCGAACCGCACGTTCTTGGGATTAGCCACATCCTTGGAACTTACCAGAACAGTCGCGCCGTCAATTCGTGCTTGCGCCGGCACAAATTTCCCATCATCACCTGCAATGGAGAAATCGCTCAGCGGTTTGCCATCCCGGGAAATCAGTCCACTCTCGGCGTGAGCAAATATAACCCGGATACTCTTCTCCTCTACACGCATTTCCTTAAACAGTGGCCCTGAATATACAAGGTCTGACTTCCCGTAATTTTTTGCCATCGCCCACAAGGCCAGTCGCTTGCCTACCCCCTGCTTGTTGCGTGGATGAATATCCCCAACATTGCCGATATCTGTGATCACTGCCATCCCGGTCCCCGGAACAGCAAGGGTCGCCGTCTGGGCCTCCCAAATATAAGGGAGCGTCCGCTCACCATTACCATATCTGAAGGGGGCCAACTGGACGAAATGGAATGCCAGCTGGGGATTACCAAAAACCTTACGCCACCCAGCAATGAGCGCTTTCATTTTCTCATGGTAAAGCATCCCCTCACCATTGTTGGATTCCCCCTGATACCAGATCGCTCCGCGCAATGAAAAAGGCACAATAGGTGCCACCATGCCATTGTATAGACCGGTGGGGCTACCGTGATTGAATGGCGCCGGTTGTTTAGGCGGCGCAGGAAGCCTCCGGCCTGACTCAGCTGCCGCTTTCACATCCGCCGCCCATTTCTCAGCCAAGGGCACAAATGCCTTGGGCATCTGCTGCTCAGTTTGCTTCCCGAGACCACGCAACGCTTCCACTTCAGAAAAACCCTCAAGGGGCGTCCATGGCTCAATACGTGTGCCACCCCACGCCGATCCGATCAATCCGATCGGCACGTCAAGTTCAGCATGTAAGTGACGCCCAAAATAATAACCTACCGCGGAAAAGTTAACCACGGTATCGGGATTACATTCCCTCCATGTAGCACTGACATCATCCTGCGGTGACGTTGCCGGACGCTTGGGAATATGGAAGAGGCGAATCTTGGGATACTTTGCATTGCCAATTTCTTCTTGCGGATTATTTGAGGCCCGCACAGACCACTCCATGTTTGACTGCCCTGAACACAACCAGACCTCCCCCATCAGGACATTACTCAAGACAATCTCCTTGCCCCCAGATTTGACTTTCAGCTCATGCGGACCGCCTGCGGGAAGGGCATCAAGCTGGACTGTCCACCTGCCATCCTCGCCGGCTTTTATTTTCTTTCCATCCGAGCCAAGCGTCACAGCCACCTCATCCCCTGCCGCTGCCCAGCCCCAGATCGGGATGGGTTTATCCCGCTGAAGAACCATGTTCGAGCCGATCACCGCAGGAAGACGCAACTCGGCAGAGGCAAAACCGCACAGAGCGGAAAAAATCAGGGGGAAAACACAAAATTTGTTTATCATAAAGGATATTGTGAAGTGCCAGAGCGAGGCTTTCAAGAATTGTATGATTAATTAAATAAACAATTCTTCGGGTGAATGTCAGCTGGGATGACACTTCATCCCCACTGGAATAATATCGACAGCAAACATTAACCGGGTTTCACATTTACGGGTTGCATGGATCACCATTTCCAGCTAACGACATTAACATGAAATTACCGAATATCCTGGCTGCAACTCTTCTTGCACCATTGCTGTTTGGCCTTAGCTACGCAAAAGAGGAGCAAGGGAAGGTAGCAGGCACCAAGAAACCATCACTTACCTATTACTATTTCGATGGATGAGTGCTCTGCTCAAAGGTAACGGTCATCGTGAATGACCAGAAAAAGAAATACAGTTCCAAGCTCAACATCAAGGCCGTGAAAGTCGGTGAAGGTGACAGTGCCACGGAAATCAAGAACGCTAAACTGGCATCACATGGAATTGTCGCCAAGGATAAATCCGGTAAACTGGTAGCAACGGTCAATGGCCACAATTACGGCAAGGAAAAAGTGGCCGAGGTCATCGGCAAGCTCTTGCCGTCAGGCAAAAAATAAAGAACCGCGCTAAGCAATAATCTGCGGAATTACGTGCCCATGGACATCCGTTAGGCGGCGGTCGATGCTGTTGTGACGCACTGTCATTCGCTCGTGATCGATGCCCAGTAAGTGCAGCATGGTGGCATACACGTCGTAGACCTTCGTGGGATTGTTTCGGTCCAGTGGCTTGTAGCCCCACTGATCGCTTTCACCATGGGTGACTCCTCCCTTAATGCCGCCTCCGGCGAACCAGTTGGTAAATACATACGGATTGTGATCCCGCCCCTTCCCTGCCTGACTGCTCGGCATGCGACCGAACTCGGTCGTCCAATGAATGATGGTGTCCTCAAGCAGTCCCCGTTGCTTGAGGTCCTGGATCAGCCCCGCAGTGCCTCGTGCCATGCCCAGGGAAAGAGAAGGGTGATCACGGGTCATGTCCTCGTGGCTGTCCCAGTTGCGGCGCGGAAAACTGTTGTCATTGCCACTCCATATCTGGACAAACCTGACCCCTCGCTCGATCAACCTGCGGGCAATAAGGCATTTGCGCCCGAAATACTCGGTTTCCTCTGCAGGATTGATTTCCTTGGGATATTTTGTCTTGGGGCTATCGAGCCCGTACATCTTGAGGATATGGCTCGGCTCCTTCGAGATATCCAGTGCCCTCGTGGCAGAAAGCTGAAGCCTGGCCGCTAATTCATAACTGCGGATGCGTGCATCAAGGCGCTCATCCCCCGGGCGTGATTCACGATGCCGGCGGTTTAATTGATTAACCAGATCAATACCTTCCCGGTGACTGTCCTCAGTGACGAAATCGGCATGAGGATGAAGGTCCTCGATAGGATTCTCTCGCTGCGGGAAAATAGTCGTGCCCTGGGTATGGGTAGGGAGAAAGGCGGAACCCCAGTTCTTTGGGCCGTTGGAAGCGTAACCCCGGTGATCAGGGAGAACCACAAAGGTTGGCAGGTTCTCATTTTCAGAACCCAGCCCATAACTCACCCATGAACCCGCCCCGGGAAACCCGGGTAACTGAAACCCGGTAGCCTGCAGGTAGGTGGCCTGGCTGTGGACACCTGTCTTGCCCACCAGATTGTGAACGAAGGCCATCTCGTCGGCCACCTCGCCGAGGGGGGCCACGATGTCACTCATCAGCTTCCCGCATGCCCCGTATGGCTTGAACTCAAAGGGTGATTTCATCCATGGCCCGAGCCCATTTTGAAAAGCTTCCACGTGTTCGCCGAAATCCGACTTTTGGCCATGCCTTTTGACCAGTTCGGCCTTGAAGTCGAACATGTCGAGATGGCTCGCGGCACCGGCCATGAAAAGCTGAATAACCCTTTTGGCCCTGGGGGGATGGTGAAGCCCGCGCGATATGGCAGGAGAATTGGCGGCGACAAGCGGATCCCGCGCAAGCATCGAGGCTAAAGCCAATCCGCCGAAGCTGGATTGCTTGAGAAAATCCCTGCGGGAACCTGTGGCATTCATGTTAATCAATATAGGTAAATTCGGAAAGATTAAACAGGGCGCGGCAGAGGTTGGGCATGCCGTGTTTTTCGGCATATTCAATCAGGAGTTTCTCCTCCTGCTGTGCCGGTAATCTCCCGGTGACAAGAAGGTGCCCCCAGCGGACCTGTGCAGTCCTGTCCTTTGATTGCTTTTCAAGGCGTGTGGCAAAGTGCTGGGCCATGGCGAGCGTGAACTTGTTGTTCAGGAGAGAGAGTGCCTGGAGCGCGGTCAGGGTTTCGTTCCGCTTTGGCGTACTCTGGGAGGAATCGGCACAATCCAAAGTGGTCATGAAGGGGTTGGGTTGCGAGCGGACAATGAACCGATAG
>JAAESJ010000299.1 GCA_024229495.1 Verrucomicrobiaceae bacterium
CGATGGCGTTGCGACGAGCGTCCTCAATGGCTCTTGCCTTCTTGGCGTCATCAGCTCTCCTGCGAAGGAGTTCCTGCTGTTGCTGGGCGATGGCGTTGCGACGAGCGTCCTCTAATGCCTTTGCCTTCCTGGTGTCATCGGCCTTTTTGCGAAGTAGTTCCTGCTGCTTCTGCTGCTGGGTGCGTACATCGCCGGCGATTGTTTGCGCATTACCTTGCTTGACTTTGAGGGCCGGAGTGATGCCGTGAAGTTCTTTCGGAATCTTCGATCGGGTTGCCTTTATGTGTTTTACTTCTTTTCCAATAGGCTTTTGAGCGACTTTCAGAGCTTGATGTTCTTTTTCTTTGAGGCGTTTCAATGGTGTCAGCCTGTGAGGGCCTTCAGGTTTGCCTCTTTGGCTGGACCAGGCTCGATCAAGCAATGAGGAGGGGTTACTTGGATTGCCGGATTTGGAGGTTGCAACAATATGATTACGCAATTTTGTTTGTTTTGCCTTATCACGTATGGAATCCCAGCCGCTATCTGTTGTTGTCTCCTTGAGGGAGCGCAATCCAGGTAATGCCGTGGTTCTTTTGCCTGAGTTTTGCACTCGGTGAGCGATTAGGTGTTGTTTCCCGGGATCAACTCGGTTCAGGATTCCACAACCTCCTGCTTCAGGTCTGATCTTCAGTCTGGGTATTCTCCGGCCCTGTCGGTGAGCCACGAAATCATGATGAGGACCGTGGTTGTGGATGTCTAGTCTGGAGGAATGCTGCACACCGGCGATCAGCGTGATGTTGCGGGTGGCAAGAATTAGCGAAAAATTCGTGCGTCGGTCACAAATCAGTGGCCTGCAGTTACGGGACCCAAAGTTGTTGATGGATACGAAATTATAATGTGCTGGGCCGAGGTTGAAGCGCTCATCGGCCCAGTGACCTATTACTGTCCGGCGGGACCAGGTTGCCGACGGTGGTAGTGGGCACCAGCCGATGTAGTGGTCTGAAGTTCGCCATGAGACCCAGGACGGTGCCCATTGCCTTCCGGGCACCCAGCACCATCCTATCTCATGATAGCGCATCCACCGCCCGTAGTGGTAACATGCCCATCCCCATGGATCGCTGGATGTGAAGTGCCAGCCAAGTTCAGTGGAGTGCCATCCGCCATTGGTGTAGGGAGCCCAATTTTCATTACGGCTTGCGGTGGAGGGTTGCCAAACTTCACCGTAGTCCACGGTGTTGAACCATTCCCCATAAGGATCCAGCGCTTCGCCAAAGTCTTCGCGTGCGCCATGCTCAGGACTGAATTCTGGGAGCGGGATATCAGCAACTTCAGGCAGGGTGTCGGATGACAGGGTGGGTGGAGTGTTTTCCAGTGGCAGTGCCGAGGGGACGATGTCCTCTTCGCGAGGTAAATCTGTTGAGGGGAGATCATCAATAGGAGCGCCCTCCTGCTCAGTGGCATTTGCCTCCAGTTCTGCAATCCTCTGAGAGAGTTTCAGGATAATATCCTGCTGAATATCAAATGCATCTTGTCCAGGAGCAGTATCGGATTTTTCGTCTTCAGGCTGGAGGATTGAGAGAATTTCCTCCGGGGGTGTTGTTTTTCTATCCTGCCCGATAATTTTACCGGCAAGCACCAAGAGAACGGAAATTACCATAATTGCCAGAGATGTTCCCACTGTCGTCCATATCTTCATGCCGGATTGGACGACATTGCCGTATAGATCATTCAAAGAGCTTTGAATTATTTGTTTCGAGTGGTGTTCCGAGGCGTATTGATAACGGATAACCTTACGTGGTTGGGAATATCAGCGATTGTTTTTGCTGGTCGGTAACTAATAGGTAATGTGCGTGCCGTTAAAATCGTTAGAAATATAAAAGATATGAGACTGCTGATTCCTTTTACTTCTTTGTTGATGGCTCTCCCATGGGTGGGCTCAACGGTTTGTGCTCAGCAGGGGGGGGGCGGGCGTCAACAGAGGATTCATCCTGCTGTTGGAGCGATTGATCTCAATAGTGACGGGGTCATTTCCACAGAAGAGCTCAAAAAAGCATCGCAATCATTGCTTGGGCTGGACAGCAATAAGGATGGCGCCTTATCCCATGACGAGCTCGTGCCCGCCGGGTTGCGTCGAGGGGGAAACCCGGTGGGAGGAAGAGGTGCGCCAAGGGGTGGAAGAGGCGGAAGAGGTGGGGGTGGTCCCCGTCCCGATGACCTAGGTGTGGCAGACCTAGACCTCGGAGAGCCTGCCATTGCATGGTATCCTCGCTTGGAGGATGGATTGGCAGAGGCAAAGCGAACAAACCGCCCCGTTCTTTTCATGGCCGTTGCATCGCAGTGTGGCGGAGTGCCTGGTGTGTTCTGACCCGGTTATACTGCAACGCGGAACAGTTTGTTCAGCGATCCAAAGGTGATTGCGATTACGCGGCAATTTGTATGCATCCGGATTGAATCCTATGAGAGCGAGGAAAACCAGAAGATCGTGCGCAGTCATCTAGGTGGGCGATTTGAGAACACGGCCTTCTGTATACTTGCTCCTGATGGCGAGAAACGATTGACAAGGAGTGGTCGTAGTCCGCACCAAGTCTCGCGTAACTTTGAAGATTTCACGACCTTTGCTGAGGATTATTCCCCGAGGGGTAAACTCTTGGATTCAAGGGTTCCTGACTTTAACAGTTTTGCCCTTGCCCTTAATGTTTCATCTGCGGATCAGCAGGTATTGGTTGTGATTGCCGGGCCGGAAGGGGATATTGCAGAAGCCGGTAAGAGAATGCGCGCCATTGCATGGAGTGATGAGATGATTGGCCGGTTCCAGTATGATTTTGAAACTGACCTGAGGATTCTGGAAAAGCCCCTTGCCCAGAAGAAGGCCAAGCCGGGGATTTACGTCATTAAACCGGATACATTCGGTCTTGATGGTGAAGTGATGGCGGTTTTGCCGCTTGAGTCAAAGTTACCTGACATCAAGTCAGCCATGGTTCAGGGCAATAAGCAATTTGCCCGGACAACCAAGAAGAAGGTCTACAGCACGCATGTGGCCGATGGTCGCAAGGAAGGCAAGAGAATCCAGATGGCCATGCCCTTTGGCGAGGATCGTGACGCAGATGGTAAGGTTGATTACCGCGGGGGTGCCCGGCGGCAACGATAATTTATACAGACTTTATACAGACGAAAGGCAAGAGGAGGGAAGCCAATCCTGATGATTGGGGCATGATGGGATTTACACCTTAGCTGAAGGCCTGCTGAATCACCTTGCCACGGTTGCCGACAAAGAATGGTCGTCCGCCGGAGCCGTGGATGCGTTCTTCGGTCGGCAGCCCGAGAGCATGGGCAATGGTCGTGTGCAAATCTGCGGGGCCGAATTTCTCACCCTTGATGTTGCTAGCCTTGGCATCGGTTTCGCCAATGAACTGCCCGCCGTTAACTCCTCCACCCGCCAGGACGGCGGAGAAGGCCTTCGGGAAATGATTGCGTCCGCCGCGACTGCTGATTTTCGGGGTGCGCCCGAATTCCGTGGTCAGCACCACCATGGTTTCCTTGAGTAATCCCTTGGAGTCAAGGTCTGCAAGAAGTGCGGCGAATGGCGCGTCAAGTTCTGCGGATTTTTTCTGTCCAGCCTCAAGGCTGTTGTGCATCTGGTCCCATCCCCCGAGTTGAACTTCAACGTAGCGCACATTGTGTTCAACCAGTCGGCGTGCTAGCAGGAGGCCACGCGCAAATTTGCTCTCACCGTAGCGTTCTCTGATGGCGCGCGGTTCCTTGTTGATGTCAAAGGCATTGACTGTTGAGGAGTCAAAGAACTTCACTGTCTCGTCGTAGAACTGTGAGTAAGCTTTGACGTTGCCTGTCGGGAAACGTTCTTCGAAGGCTCCCCCGAACTTCCTAGCCAGGGTGATTCGGTTATTGAATGTCTTGGCATCAATCTTGGGCAGGAGATCGCGAATCCCCTTGTTCGGGTCCCCGATGGGAAAGGGGCTGTGGTCGGGCGGGAAAAATCCGGGTCCGGGATTGCCCCCGCCAACAATGACGCTTGCCGGCATGCTTTTGGATGGGCGACCGAGGAAATGCTGTGCCCAGGAGCCTAATTGCGGGTGACTGGTGCCACTGCGTCGCTTGAACGCCGTGTGCATAAGGTAGTTGCCCCCGGCGTGATCTCCGGTCTTGGTGCTCATGCTACGAATGATGGCCAACTTGTCGGTTTGCTTGGCCAAGGCAGGCAGGAAGTTTGAAATCTGCAGCCCGGATGTCTTTGTCTTGAGTGGGGATGACTGCCCCTTGACCTCGGAGTCTGTCTTCGGGTCAAAGGTATCAACGTGCGGCATACCGCCGGCCATGTAGACAAAGATGATGTTTTTGGCGGTTGAGACTGCGCCTTTCACGGCAGCGTTGCCCTCGGCGGCATCCGTGTGGCCGACAAATTCCGGGAGAATGCTTACTCCGAGGGAGAGCTTGGCGATCCCGGCGAGGAATTCACGGCGTTCGAGTTGGTTGAGGTGGCGGGCGAATGGTTTCATATTGGAATACAAGTGGTGTGGTTACTTGATGAAAAGGAATTCAGGGGTGTTGAGCAGTGCCCATATCAGGTCAGTAAGGGCGGCATCGCCACGCTTGAGTTCCTGAACCATCATGGCTTGCTCCTTCGGGGTCATCTTGCGGCTGAGAATACTCAGGAAGACAATCTCGGCTCGCTTGAGCGGTTCTTTTTCCGCCTTCATCTTCTGGAAGATCAGCGAGTTGCGGTTGGCGAGAATCTGGGTGGCTGCACCATTCATCAATTCCATTACTTGTGGTACGGATCCTTCAAGGGTTGCCGCATCGACAAGAAAATTGCGGTTGGATTGACCGAAGTCGCGTAGGAAATGACCCTGCGGTGCAGGTTGGGGGAGTTCGCTCGCCCGGGCGAGGATCATACGGTTCCTCCGTGCGTCACGCATCATCATCATCATTTCATCACCGCCCTTCTTTGATTTGTTATTCAGCTTGGCGTTGACTGGCTTGCCGTTGCGATCAACCAGTTCATTGTCGGGCTTGTATGCATTATAGCGCTCAACGATCCTGATGAACTCGGCGATTGGAACCGCGCCGGTGTCCATCATGTTGATGATTTCATTATAGGCTTTGCCGGAAGTGCGGCGATAGGCGAACGGATCCTCGACCATGAGGGTGAGCAGGGAGTCCCATATTTGCTCGGCGTTCATGCGGCGCAGGACGGGACCGGGGAAGAAATAAGGATCACTGAGCTTCACCGTGCCTGTTGAGGCCAGTGCCGAATAGGCTTTAGAGGAGACAATGGCTTTGGTAATGGCCCGAAGGTCGTAACCAAGTGCCAGCACGGTTCCCTGCAGGGTGCGCACAAGCTCAGGATTGTCCCAATACTTTGGCTCGGGCATATCATGTAATGGTTCAGCGGCTCCGCGTCCCAGATAGCGTTGCCACAGGCGGTTACCGAGGTTGATACTGAAGCGCGGGTTATTGCGTGAGATCAGCCAGTTGGCGAAGCGCAAACGTTCATCAGTCGTTCTTGACTTGGATTCACTGCCAAAGATGGCCCTGGGTTTGATTACCTGTCCGGGCTTGGCGTCATCGTATTCGTAGGTTTCAGGAAGCTTGAGGACTGCCTTGGGATTGGAGTGGACGACAAGCTCGTTGGCGGAAACGATATCGCGGTAGGCTCGGTTGAAGCGATTGGCAAGGCGTCGCAGTTGCTGCTGTCCTTTTTCGTTGGAGGTGTCGATCTTGTGTTTCTTGGCAAGGTGATCGCGGGCCTGGTTGCGGTTGATATAAAGGCTCTTGGGGTCTTTTTTAGCAGGGATGGTCTTGCCTTTGCTCTTGCGCGGTTTGGTCGGGCGCTTCTGCAGGTTTTCACGGGTATCCATCTTGGCGAGGAATGAGGTCAGCTCGTAATATTCAAACTGCGTCCAGTCATGGAATGGGGCGTCGTGGCATTGTGCGCATGAAATATCCGTGCCAAGGAAAGCTTTGGTCATGTAGCTGACATGATCGAGTTTCATGCCGTTGTCGCGCAGGTGGTAGCCGGTAGCCGGGTTGTCCCAGATGCGCCCCTTGGCGTTGACCATCTCATGCACCATCCTGTCAAAGGGACGGTTGGATTTCAGTTGTTGCTTGAGCCAGAAGCTGAAGGCGTCAGTGCGCAGCTTTGTGCCGGGAATCTGACTCTGGATGCGCAACAGGTCAGCAAGCCAGTTGTAGCTGTTGCTTACGAAGTCCTCCGAGGTAAGTAACCGGTCGATGAGAGTATTGCGCTTGTTGATACTCGTGGACTTGACGAATTTCTGGACTTCATCGCGGGTGGGGATGCGCCCGGCAAGGTCCGTGTAGATTCTGCGAACGAAGAGGTGGTCATTCAGCCCGACATTGTAAGTGATCTTTGTCTTTTCAAGACCC
>JAAESJ010000300.1 GCA_024229495.1 Verrucomicrobiaceae bacterium
AATTCCTGCCACTGTTTGAGCAGCACGGATTCCTTCTTCTGCTTGGCTCCACCGGTGATCAAGTCACCCACACTCATTACGAATTCAGGCTGAAGCTCATTGAGTTTCCTGACTGCCCTGGGGAAAATCCCACGGCGGACACCACCGGTCCGGTCAGAAACAATAGCAAACTGGAAATGATCAGGATTATTAAGGAACTTGGTATGAGTCCATGGTTTTTTGGCGGTCTTTACCGAATGGCTGAAACCAGGAATGACAGGTTCCTCCGCATCAACCCTGTAACCGTAACCAGAAATAAAACACCCGAGAAAAATTACCGCCAGTATCTTCATGTTTCCTACCTATGGCAGGAAACAGGTGAATACCAGTAAACTGATCGGGATCCCCGGTGCTCCCGGCCAGATCGCTCTTCCACTTAATAGGATCTGATCCAGTCCACCTTCAGCTCAAAGGGCCCATCCTTCTTGTCGTAGATCATGAACCCAAGGCTCTGGATCTTGGACTTATCCAGTCGATTGAGCAACTTGGGAAGGCGCCTTCCTCTCCAGGTCGGCACAAGGTCATCAAAGGCAATCTTCACTGTTTGCCAATCGCCGGGATTCTTCACGGTCTTGAAATCAGCACGATGGGCCACCGAGTTTCTCCCCATGCGAACATCAAACTTGTAGGTACGCCCATCACCCTTAAAGCGGATAATAACCCCTTGCTTACCCTCCAAACCGAGTTTCCCGGGTCTGGTGCGGATCGATGAGAATCCGCCACCATCGGTATTGGTGGATCCGGCAAAGATCAACTTCCCCTTCTTCACTTCAAATCCACCCTTGGACCGGCCTCCCATGACATTGTCATTAACCGTCATCCACTGACTGGCTGCACCAACGCTTACAAAGTCATGGACAACGGCAGCTTTCTGCGCTCCGCCATCAGTTTCAGTATCGGCAGGATCCTCATTGCGCGCCACGGCAACAGAAATCCCGACAAGGCATATGCTGGTTATTATACAATTTTTCATCACTAGTCCCGCTTTAAGGAAAACATCCATTCATAGAACTCGGCACCCCCAAAGGCAATACGCCCGGCACCATGGCCTTCATCGGGATAGATCCTGATTTTTGCCTTCTTGCCCCCGGCTTTTTCAATGGCGGCAATCATTCGCTGGGAGCGTTCCGCAGGCACTACCCTGTCCTTGCCCCCGGCAAAGGCCATGACGGGAACCTTGGCCAGATTGACAGCCCATTTTTCCAGGTGTGGCGTGACATCTTTTGGGCCACCGGGACCAATGCCGCCGGAAACCGGCGCAATGGCTGCA
>JAAESJ010000301.1 GCA_024229495.1 Verrucomicrobiaceae bacterium
CGAATATTGATCTCCTTTAATTCAAAGGGAAGCTTGCCGTTCCAGTCCAAACGCTGGATCGCAAAGGGAGCCTCGCCTCGCACCGGCCACTGCCTGTTGGTGGTGAATCCCCCGACGATCAATTGGCCTCTGGGAGTAAACTCAACGTTCATGATCCCGGTGGCAAGCCCCTCACGAAAAGGGTAACAGGCACCCTGCCAGACTCCGTTGATCTTCTCCGTGGTCGCCCGCATGATAATGCTCAGGGTGTAGTCCCCGAAGAACAGCTGACCGTCAAAGGGGCCAAATTTTCCGGCGGTTTCATTGAGCCGGAAACCGGAAATGGAACGCCCCATCTTGATGTATGGAAAGAGCACTGCCGGGGGCACAAGTTCCTTGACCCGTTTCTTCTCGACGAGAATACGGGAATTGGAGTTTGGTTCCAGGGAAGGTTTATCGAGGCCCTCCGCGAAGGGATACCAGTTATAGCTGGCAGGATGCCCCAGGAACCCGCCGGGCTTGAGATGCTTCAGGGAACAGGAACCATTCCAAGGCCCCTGGCTCTCGATACAGAACATGGCCCCTTCCCGGTTAGCAGCCACCCCTCCCGGGCTGCGCAACCCACTGCAAACCGGAATCATCCTGCCGTCCTCCGTGACCTTCACCGCCCATCCCCGGAACAGGTTGCGGGAATGATAGGACCCGCTCAGGCCAAGAGCCACCCAGATATTGCCTTCAGGGTCATGCTTTGAGCCAAAGGCAAATTCGTGCCCCTCGGCATATCCCCAGTTATTGCTCAGGGTATCAAAGCGATCCGCCATGCCGTCCCCGGTAGTATCCGTCAGCCGTGTAACCTCGCCAAACTGGGTAATGGTCAGTGACCCATCCTTCCAGGAAAGCCCGAAAATCTCGTCCTGCCCGCTGGCAAACAGTTGATATGATGGCCGTGGTGGATTCTCAAAGGCTCCCGAGATGAAATACACATCGCCACGACGTGTGCCGACCGCCAACCTGCCGTCGGGCAATACCTCAAAGCTGCCCGGGCGCATCGGCACCTCCGGGGGAACCGGGATGTCCACAAGGGGGTAATATTGTGCCTCCTTTTTTGCCGTTCCCCACATCGCGCCCAAGTCCTGGGCGAAGACACCTAACGGCAAAGTCAGCAAAAAAAAGAGACTTACCTTAAGGAAAATCCCAAGGCCGCAGGCAGTATTGTTTCTCGAGAAAATATTCACCATCGGTATTCCAGTTTTA
>JAAESJ010000302.1 GCA_024229495.1 Verrucomicrobiaceae bacterium
CATTACTTAATCCCTCAACCAATCACAAAGCCAAACTATAAAAGTTCTTCTCGGCTTTTTACTTTTAATAAAATTATCACCGCATTTTTCGCATAAGCATTTGCCGCGTTTTAAAGGGTAATATCTAAAACCTGTGTATATCCCACCGCCGCAACCTTTGAAGCCGTTGCACCTGTGCCATTTTCTAGCTGTTATTTTTTTCATAAATCACTTTAATAGTTCAGGGGTTTCATGGATATTACCTACAACGTAAACTGTGTTGGAGGTTGTTTTGTTAAGGATTAAGCCGCTTCTTTCATTTGTGGTTATCCCTAGCTCGCAGCGCTCAGAATCCCATTCAACAACTTTTAAGTACGAGAAACCTATATCATCAGGGTAACACCTAACAATATCACCCTCGTAAATATCAACGCCGTTTTTATCTTGCAAACCCGTGAATTGACCAACAGAATCATCAAAAACCTTATGGAATCGCGTCTTATAACTGTACCTACCTCCACTTAGCCCTGTTGATATATCCTCACAATCAAAAGGCTTATCACTTATAAGTGATGACGAAGCATCCTTAAAGTGTTCGCTGCCGAACATTTCAGACCTAACTAAACCTCCA